>CAJZLM010000024.1:0-9920 GCA_916050595.1 Streptococcus mitis
ACAAATATTGTACAAAAATTAATCCCCCGAGCTATAATGCTTGGGGGATTGTTCTATAGGAGGGCTAGTTTAGTTCTCTTTTTTGTTTTTTAGTAAGAAACTGAGACCTAGAAGGGCAAGGAGACTAATTCCTGCAAACAGGAGTTTGTGATCGTTTTTGGTTCCTGTATTTGGAAGTTCAGCTTGTTTAGCTAGGGGTGCAGGTGTATTATCCTTGCTAGAGTTTTCTACCGATTCGTTTTGAACCGCTTCTTTCACAGATGATGGCTGTGCTTCTTGTGTTGGTTGTTCAGCTTGTGAATCGGTTGTAGCTTGGCTAGGTTTATTTTCCGCATCAGCTACTTTGGCATCTGGTTTAGTAGAGTCAGCTTTAGTTTGTGGAGCTGGATCTTGCTGTTCGGGTTTGACTACTCGGTTTGACATATTGTCTTGGATATTATATTGCCCTTGTTCTTGTTTTAAGCTAGAAAGGTCAAATTCTGGTTTATCCTCCACAGCTGGGGCAACGATGGCACCGCCTTGAGAGACTCGAAGAACAGTAGCTGTAAGGGCACTTAATTTCAAGCCTTTTTCAGTCCATTCGAGTCCTTTCGGGTTGGCAATTCCTACTGGTCCTGCTTGGTTTTCATCTGCCAAAACTTCAGCATTTCTGAGGTGGGCAAAGGCGGTTCCCAAATTAAATTCGCGGGCTTTTTCGTCAGCATTGACAAAGACTGCGTAGATATCACCGTTTGGAGCAGTAATTTGGTAGCCAATTACCACGTCCTCTTTTGCCACACCATTTTGGCCTGGAACAGTGATGAGGTGGACACGGTCTTTGATATCTTGGAGACTCTTAAGTCGGAAGGCATCTGTAGATTGACGAAGGGCAATCAAACCTTTCATATAGTCACGACTCTTGACATTTTCAGGATATGCTTTTCCATCTGTAGCCTTAGTCCAGTCAAATTTGTTGACAGCATCGCTAGAATCGTAAGAGTCATGGATGAAGTAAGGATAGTCAAATGGATTGCCGTCCTTATCACGCAACAAGTGAGATTTGTTTGGAACCTTATCCTCCGATACTGGAGTCTTGTAGGCTGGGTCACGGAATTGTTTAGTACGTCCGTATTCCTGACCAGAGTGGATAAACGGAGTTCCTTGAGATGTCAAGACCATGAGGTTTCCAAGTCGCAAACGACGGTGGATTTCAGCATAGTTCTCAGCCTTGCTTGGGTCTTTTTTGATAGACTGGGCGATGATGTCAAAGAGGGTCAAGTTATCATGGGCTGCGATGTATTGGATGACATCTCCAGGGCTGTCAGCTTCAAAGTTGGTTGGTTGAGCAATGATATTTTTGAAGATGGTGTTGATATCACGCTTGCCACCTGTGATAAAGGCAGGTTGACCTTCGTTTGGATAACCAGACTTGAGGTTGTTACGAATGTCATCTGAAAAGACAGCGACTGTATCGGTATGTTTCATCCAATCTTGGTCAGCAGCTTTAGTAGGCATGTTCTCATCACCTGCATAGGTTCTCCAACCTTCACCAAGCATGATTAAGTGTGGATTGAGGGCGCGTGCGGCCTTGTACGCTTCTTCAATAGAAGCTGCATCATGGTCTCCCATCATATCGAAGCGGAATCCATCCACTTTGTAGGTATCAACTAGATATTTGATAGAGTCAACTAGGAGTCGTTTGGTCATATGGTGGGTTGTCCCCAAGCGTCCACCACCAAAGCTAGTGCGAGGTGTACCATCAGCATCCATAAAGTGGTAGTAGTTTGGCTCTAAATCTTCAAAGATATCGACCTTGGCTGTATGGTTATACACTACATCTAGGATAGCTCCCATACCACGTTTGTGGATCTCGTTGATGAGGTTTTTAAATTCTGCGATTCGTTTTTCTGGATTTTTAGGATCGCTTGAGTACATACCAGTCAAGGAGAAGTAGTTTTGAGGGTCATATCCCCAGTTGTAGTTGCTGTTGCTTGAAGCATAGTCAGACAAGCGTTCATGGTTTTTCAATTCATTGACAAAGTAGTAAGACAAGACTGGAAGGAGCTGGATGTGGGTTACACCCAAGTCTTTGAGATAGTCCAGTTTTTCGATAAAGGCTTCAAAAGTCCCAAATGGTTTGGTCAAGTCTTTTGCGATGGCGGGATCTGAAGTGAAGTCACGCACATGAGCTTCGTAGATAACGGCATCTTCACGAGTCTTGAAATTGTGAATCTTACCATAAGTCAAGTCTTGAGGTCCGAGTTTGGCTGGATCTACAAAGGCGGCTTTAGCCACTTTATGGGCATCGTCAATCTTAGCATCGTCACTATTCCAAGCAGCGAGGGACTTAGCGTAAGGATCGAGTGCAAGAACAGTTTTACCTTGACGTTCGATTTGGTATTGATAATAGTATCCAGTGAAATCTGTGATTCCGAGTTTGTTTGTGCTATCTAGAGTTTGTTTCCAAGTTCCTCTTTCCCCTTTTTCAAGAGCGACAGTTCCAACCACTTTTTCAGGGTCATTCTTGTCGTAGACAACGACAGAAACCTTGTCAGCACTTGGTGACCAAAGGGTTAAATCAACTTGTTTTCCTTCTTCTTTTAGGTCAGCTCCAAGTTTGCCATCATAACTGTAAGTCTCATCTTTCAGACGCCAGCTTGTTTTGGTAGTGAATTGGTCAGCGTTGTAGCTCACGGTATAAGGATGTTTTGTGTCCGAGAAATCTCCACTGTAGGTCACTTTCTTACCAGCTTCATCGATTGCAACATCGGTGATAGCTACTTTATTTCCTAGGTGATTAGTGATGTTGGAGTGTTTGAGGATATCCTCTTTTTTAGCACCGACAAGTGTTGAAAAACTACTCTCAATGCTAGAAGTGCCTACGTGTTGGGCTCCTGTCATACGGATATCATGGACATAGTATGGATTTGTGTAAATCGATTCGTCATCGTCTTTTAGGAAAATTTGGCTATGATTTTTTAAATCTGTGAACTTATAATCTTCTTTACGGATTTTCACATCGTCTCCTTGTTTGTTTCTGTCTAGTAATAAAAATCCAAGGTCTTTAGCTGCATCTTTGAGTGGAATATCGATATAGCGACCATATTTGCCTGTAGCCGTAAAGTCTGTTCCGTTAGGCCATTCACCACTACTTGGATTTTTCACATCTCCCCAGTACCAGAGAGATTTCTTGTCATAGTTGCCATCTGTACGGTAGTAGTTGACGCGAATAGTTCCTGCAGGTTGTGGCTCGTAAGAGAAAACCTTGTGATCTTGGTCCAACCAAGCCTCATTCATCTTTGGTGCCAGTTTTTCTACCGATTTATCGCCGGTTAGATTTTTCCCAGCTGTATTATTGATGAGGAAGCTAATTTTCTTGGCTTGTTCTCCCTTTAATTTGACATCTAGGTAGTAGCCATAGTCATCTTTTTTGGCATCCTTAAAGGACAAGGCTCCGTTAGGCCAGTTTTCAGATGGTTTTTCAACATCGTCCCAAGTCCATAGTCCTTGAGCATCCTTGTTTTCTTCAGGAAGCTTTTTGACATGGATACGGAAGTAGTTGTCTTCGATTGGTTCTTCTGCCTTAGTTTCAGTCGTTACTGGACTCGTAGAAGTAGTTGGTTCACTTGAACGATCTTGTCCGGTTTGTGGGGCTGAATCGGCGGGAGTTGCAGCAGGAGTAGTTGGCTCTGTTGCAGGTTTTTCTTCTGTTTTCTTTAGGGAAGCGTTTGCACTATCGGGTGAAGAAAAATCGCTTTCGTTCTTGCCAGCGATGTTTGTTGCATCAGTAAGAGGTTGAGTAAGGGAGGTCGTATTTCTGTTGCTGGGTTCGTTAGTGGTTGGTGTATTTTCGTTTGCTGAGATAGTTGGTGTAGCCATGGCAAGCAGAATAAGGCTTGCTCCAATAAGGACAGAACCAGTTCCATTTTTGAGGGAACGGATGCTGTAGACCATTTTTTTCTCAGTTTGAGATGGTATTTTTCTCATAATGATTCTCCAATCAATAAATTTCTATCATCAGTATAGCACTTAGTAAAATAAGATGCAAGCGTTTTCCTAAAATTAAAATAAAAGAAAAAATCGCAACAAATTTTGTTACGATTAAGCCAGTATTTCTTATAGGAAAAGATTTTGTCAAAAAATCGTTAATCCCCTTGAAAAATCTAGCTAAATAAGGTATAATATGAGTAATCATTTGTCGTAGGTTTTGTCTGAAATATTGTCCAGACAAGGCTCACAGCAGTTAAATCTTCTGAAAAAGTCAGATTTAGCTGCTCTTTTTGTGCTTTTTTTCAGGATTTTGAGTACTTGTAACAAAGACTTAAAGATTCTGAAAATTTATCAAGAGGACACGGTGATAGGGGTTTTTAAAACCATATGACGATTAGAAAAGCCTGATTGACAAGGCTTGGAACTTATTTACAAAGGAGAATCATCTTGGCAGGACATGACGTTCAATACGGGAAACATCGTACCCGTCGTAGTTTTTCAAGAATCAAAGAAGTTCTTGACTTACCAAATTTGATTGAAATTCAAACTGACTCATTCAAAGATTTCCTAGACCATGGTCTTAAGGAAGTGTTTGAAGATGTATTGCCAATTTCAAACTTCACAGACACAATGGAGTTGGAATTTGTTGGATATGAAATCAAGGAACCAAAATACACGCTAGAAGAAGCTCGTATCCACGATGCTAGCTACTCAGCACCAATTTTTGTAACCTTCCGCTTGATCAATAAAGAAACAGGCGAAATCAAGACCCAAGAAGTTTTCTTTGGTGATTTCCCAATCATGACAGAAATGGGTACTTTCATCATCAATGGTGGTGAACGTATTATCGTTTCTCAGTTGGTCCGTTCACCAGGTGTTTACTTTAACGACAAAGTTGATAAAAACGGTAAAGTGGGCTATGGTTCAACTGTTATCCCTAACCGTGGAGCTTGGTTGGAACTTGAAAGCGACTCAAAAGATATCGCCTACACTCGTATCGACCGTACTCGTAAGATTCCATTTACAACCTTGGTTCGTGCTCTTGGTTTCTCAGGTGATGATGAAATCTTTGATATCTTTGGTGACAGCGAATTGGTTCGCAACACTGTTGAAAAAGATATCCATAAGAACCCAATGGACTCTCGTACAGACGAAGCTTTGAAAGAAATTTACGAACGTCTTCGTCCAGGTGAGCCTAAGACTGCTGAAAGCTCACGTAGCTTGCTTGTGGCTCGTTTCTTTGATCCACGTCGCTATGATCTAGCAGCAGTTGGTCGTTACAAGATCAATAAAAAACTCAATGTTAAAACACGTTTGCTCAACCAAACTATTGCTGAGCCATTGGTAGACCCTGAAACAGGCGAAATCTTGGTAGAAGCTGGAACAGTCATGACTCGTAGCGTGATTGAAAGTATTGAAAGCCATTTGGATGGCGACTTGAACAAGATTGTCTACATTCCAAATGATGCAGCCGTTGTGACTGAGCCAGTTGTTCTTCAAAAATTCAAGGTTGTTGCTCCAACTGATCCAGACCGTGTTGTAACTATTATTGGTAATGCTAATCCAGATGACAAGGTTCGTATCGTCACTCCTGCAGATATCCTTGCTGAGATGAGCTACTTCCTCAACTTGGCTGAAGGGCTTGGCCGTGTAGATGATATCGACCATCTTGGAAACCGTCGTATCCGTGCAGTTGGTGAATTGCTTGCCAACCAAGTACGTCTTGGACTTTCTCGTATGGAACGTAATGTCCGTGAACGTATGTCTGTTCAAGACAACGAAGTCTTGACACCACAACAAATTATCAATATTCGTCCTGTAACAGCTGCGGTTAAAGAATTCTTTGGTTCATCACAGTTGTCACAGTTCATGGACCAACACAACCCGCTTTCTGAGCTGTCTCACAAACGCCGTTTGTCAGCCTTAGGACCTGGTGGTTTGACACGTGACCGTGCTGGATATGAAGTACGTGACGTGCACTATACTCACTATGGCCGTATGTGTCCAATCGAGACACCTGAAGGACCTAACATCGGTTTGATCAACAACTTGTCATCATACGGACACTTGAATAAGTATGGTTTTGTTCAAACACCATACCGTAAGGTTGACCGTGAAACAGGTGTTGTTACGAACGAAATCGTTTGGTTGACAGCCGATGAAGAAGATGAATTTACTGTAGCACAGGCTAATTCTCGTCTGAATGAAGATGGAACCTTTGCTGAGAAAGTTGTCATGGGACGTCACCAAGGGGTCAACCAAGAGTATCCAGCTAATGTTGTTGACTACATGGACGTATCACCAAAACAGGTAGTTGCCGTTGCGACAGCATGTATTCCTTTCTTGGAAAACGATGACTCAAACCGTGCCCTCATGGGAGCTAACATGCAACGTCAGGCCGTGCCATTGATTAATCCTAAAGCACCTTACGTTGGTACTGGTATGGAATACCAAGCAGCCCACGATTCAGGAGCGGCTGTGATTGCTCAGTATGACGGTAAAGTTACCTATGCAGATGCTGACAAGGTAGAAGTTCGTCGTGAAGATGGTTCATTGGATGTTTACCACATCCAAAAATTCCGTCGTTCAAACTCAGGTACTGCTTACAACCAACGCACTCTCGTAAAAGTTGGAGATGTCGTTGAAAAAGGCGATTTCATTGCTGACGGACCTTCTATGGAAAATGGAGAAATGGCGCTTGGACAAAACCCAATCGTTGCCTACATGACTTGGGAAGGTTACAACTTCGAGGATGCCGTTATCATGAGCGAACGCTTGGTTAAAGACGATGTCTACACATCTGTTCACCTTGAAGAATACGAATCAGAAACGCGCGATACAAAGCTTGGGCCTGAAGAAATTACTCGTGAAATTCCAAACGTTGGTGAAGATGCCCTTAAAGACCTTGACGAAATGGGTATTATCCGTATCGGTGCTGAGGTTAAAGAAGGCGATATCCTTGTAGGTAAAGTAACACCTAAGGGTGAGAAAGACCTTTCAGCTGAAGAACGTCTCTTGCACGCTATCTTCGGAGATAAATCTCGTGAAGTGCGTGATACTTCTCTTCGTGTACCACACGGTGCCGATGGTGTCGTTCGTGATGTTAAGATCTTTACACGTGCAAATGGAGATGAGTTGCAATCAGGTGTTAATATGCTGGTTCGCGTCTACATCGCTCAAAAACGTAAGATCAAGGTCGGAGATAAGATGGCCGGACGTCACGGAAATAAAGGGGTTGTCTCTCGTATCGTTCCTGTAGAAGACATGCCTTACCTTCCAGACGGAACTCCAGTCGATATCATGTTGAACCCACTTGGGGTGCCATCACGTATGAATATCGGTCAGGTTATGGAGCTCCACCTTGGTATGGCTGCTCGTACTCTTGGTATTCATATCGCAACACCAGTCTTTGACGGAGCAAGTTCTGAAGACCTTTGGTCAACTGTTAAAGAAGCTGGTATGGATAGCGATGCCAAAACAATCCTTTACGATGGACGTACTGGGGAACCGTTTGATAACCGTGTGTCAGTTGGTGTCATGTACATGATCAAACTCCACCACATGGTTGATGATAAATTGCACGCTCGTTCAGTCGGACCATACTCAACCGTTACCCAACAACCACTCGGAGGTAAAGCTCAGTTTGGTGGACAACGTTTCGGTGAGATGGAGGTTTGGGCTCTTGAAGCCTACGGTGCGTCAAATGTTCTTCAAGAAATCTTGACTTACAAGTCTGACGATATCAACGGACGTTTGAAAGCTTATGAAGCTATTACAAAAGGAAAACCAATTCCAAAACCAGGTGTTCCAGAATCCTTCCGAGTTCTTGTCAAAGAATTGCAATCTCTTGGTCTTGACATGCGTGTCCTAGACGAAGATGACCAAGAAGTGGAACTTCGTGACTTGGATGAAGGAATGGACGAAGATGTCATCCACGTAGATGACCTTGAAAAAGCCCGCGAAAAAGCAGCACAAGAGGCTAAAGCAGCCTTTGAAGCTGAAGAAGCTGAGAAAGCAACAAAAGCGGAAGCAACAGAAGAAGCTGCTGAACAAGAATAAGCAGTTCACTTAGAATAGAAAGGGAAGAAATAGTGGTTGATGTAAATCGTTTTAAAAGTATGCAAATCACCCTAGCTTCTCCAAGCAAAGTCCGTTCATGGTCTTATGGAGAAGTCAAAAAACCTGAAACAATCAATTACCGTACGTTGAAACCAGAACGTGAAGGACTCTTTGACGAAGTCATCTTTGGTCCTACAAAAGACTGGGAATGTGCTTGTGGTAAGTACAAACGCATTCGTTACAGAGGGATTGTTTGTGACCGTTGTGGGGTTGAAGTAACGCGTACAAAAGTTCGTCGTGAGCGTATGGGGCACATCGAGTTGAAAGCTCCTGTATCTCACATCTGGTACTTCAAGGGAATTCCAAGCCGTATGGGCTTGACCCTTGATATGAGTCCCCGTGCCCTCGAGGAAGTTATCTACTTTGCGGCTTATGTGGTGATTGATCCTAAGGATACACCACTTGAGCACAAGTCTATCATGACAGAGCGCGAATACCGTGAGCGCTTGCGTGAGTATGGTTATGGATCATTCGTTGCCAAAATGGGTGCCGAAGCCATCCAAGACCTTTTGAAACAAGTAGATCTTGAAAAAGAAATTGCTGAACTCAAAGAAGAGTTGAAAACAGCTACTGGACAAAAGCGTGTCAAAGCCATCCGTCGTTTGGATGTTTTGGATGCCTTTTACAAGTCTGGAAACAAACCTGAATGGATGATTCTCAACATCCTTCCAGTTATTCCACCAGATCTTCGTCCAATGTTGCAGTTGGATGGTGGCCGTTTTGCCTCATCTGACTTGAATGACCTGTACCGTCGTGTTATCAACCGTAACAACCGTTTGGCTCGTTTGCTTGAGTTGAATGCACCAGGTATCATCGTTCAAAATGAGAAGCGTATGCTTCAAGAAGCGGTTGACGCTTTGATTGACAATGGTCGTCGTGGTCGTCCAATCACAGGACCAGGTAGCCGTCCATTGAAATCATTGAGCCACATGCTTAAAGGTAAACAAGGACGCTTCCGTCAAAACTTGCTCGGTAAACGTGTTGACTTCTCAGGACGTTCCGTTATCGCCGTTGGTCCAACTCTTAAGATGTACCAATGTGGTGTGCCACGTGAAATGGCAATCGAGCTCTTTAAACCATTCGTGATGCGTGAAATTGTTGCCCGTGATATCGTGCAAAACGTCAAAGCAGCTAAACGCTTGGTGGAACGCGGAGATGAGCGTATCTGGGATATTCTTGAAGAAGTGATTAAAGAACACCCAGTGCTTTTGAACCGCGCACCGACCCTTCACCGTTTGGGTATCCAAGCCTTCGAGCCAGTCTTGATTGATGGTAAGGCCCTTCGCTTGCACCCGCTTGTCTGTGAAGCCTACAATGCCGACTTTGACGGGGACCAAATGGCCATCCACGTACCGCTTTCAGAAGAAGCCCAAGCAGAAGCTCGTATCTTGATGCTTGCTGCTGAGCACATTTTGAACCCTAAAGATGGTAAACCAGTTGTTACTCCATCTCAGGACATGGTTTTGGGTAACTACTACTTGACTATGGAAGAAGCTGGTCGTGAAGGTGAAGGAATGGTCTTCAAAGACCGTGATGAAGCTGTCATGGCTTATCGTAATGGTTATGTTCATCTCCACTCACGTGTTGGTATTGCAACAGACAGCCTCAACAAACCATGGACAGAAGAGCAAAAACACAAGGTCTTGCTTACAACAGTTGGTAAAATCCTCTTCAACGACATCATGCCAGAGGGTCTACCATACTTGCAAGAACCAAACAATGCCAACTTGACAGAAGGCGTTCCAGCCAAATACTTCTTGCCACTAGGTGGGGACATCAAGGAAGCTATCAGCAAACTTGAACTCAACCCTCCATTCAAGAAGAAAAACCTT
>CAJZLM010000025.1:0-9828 GCA_916050595.1 Streptococcus mitis
ACTTTAGTTTTTCAAGTTTCAACTCGCCATTGCTATAGTCTGCCCAAGCAAAGACTTTTTGACCATTGACAGTCTCTGGTAAGGTAGCAGTGTAAGTCTTGGTTTGATAATCCCATTTAGCATCGAGGTAAGTGTATTGATCATTTGATTCTTCAATACGATAGTAACCTCTCTTTCCACTATCATTATGAATATCATCCACAACTTTCGTTGACCAGGTCTTTACTTCATTTCCGCTCTTGGCTTCTACCTTGATATCTCCTCTATAGCCATATGGAACATAGAAATTCAGGTAACGCCCCTCTACGCCCATCATAGACTTGTCCTTTTCTTGACCTAGGAAATTGACAGTTTGATCTTGACCATCGAGACTAACCGTCCACTCGATTTTCTCGGTTTTTGGCAAATCCAAGACTTTGATATCCACTTCATGACCATTGTTAAACCGAAGAATCTTGCCATCTTGATACTGCACTCCACACTTAACAACCCATTCTTCTTTAAGCTCAAATGCCTGCCCTGAATGTGGAAAAACCAGTAAAGCTAGACCAGCTAGAGACAAACCAAATAATGTGATTTTTTTCATCGTAGATCCTCCTTAGGATTTTTTATGTTAATTATATCACTATGTCTTTATTTTGCAACTCATATCCTAAATATGCAAGCAAAAAACCTCTGAGATTGTTCTCAAAGGTTATAATCTAGCTAATTGCTGTTCTCAACTGCTGCAGTCACAAAGGCAGTGTAGAGTTCTTCTGGACGATTTGGACGACTTGACAGTTCAGGGTGATACTGACACGCTACAAAGAATTTATTTTCTGGAATTTCCACGATTTCTACCAAACGATTGTCTGGAGAAACACCTGAGAAGACAAAGCCTGCTTCCTCAAACTGCTCACGGAAGGCATTGTTAAACTCATAACGGTGACGGTGACGGCGTTGCACCACTTCTTGATTGTGATAAGCAGCTGCTGCCTTAGAACCACGTTTCAACTTAGATGGATAAAGTCCCAAGCGAAGGGTTCCACCCATATCCTCAACATCAATCTGGTCACGCATGATATCAATGATAGGGTATTTTGTTTCTGGTGCAAGCTCTGCAGAATTGGCACCTTCAAGTCCTAAAACGTGACGAGCAAACTCAATACAAGTCAACTGCATTCCCAAGCAGACTCCCAACATTGGAACATCATTCTCACGCGCATAGCGGATGGCTTGTATTTTCCCTTCCGTACCACGTTGACCAAAACCACCTGGTACGATGATTCCGTCCGCATCAGACAAAAGCTCTACCACATTCTCTGCTGTCACATCATTGGCATTGACCCAATTGATTTTCACTTCTGCGTCGTTGGCATAACCAGAGTGTTTCAAGGCTTCAACCACAGAAATGTAGGCATCTTGCAACTCCACATACTTACCGACAAGGGAAATCTTGACTTGTTTCTTGAGGTTCATGACCTTGTCCACCATGGCTGACCATTCTGTCATATCTGCTACTGGTGCGTCTAATTTCAAATGATCACAAACAATTTGGTCCATACCTTGTGCCTGCAAGTTCAGTGGAATTTGGTAAAGGTGCTCAACATCCAACGATTCGATAACGGCTTCTGGTGCCACATCACAGAACTGGGCCAGTTTGTTTTTAATTCCTTGACCAGCTGGCTCTTCTGTACGAATAACCAACATATTTGGCTGGATTCCCAAGCCACGCAATTCTTTTACAGAGTGTTGAGTTGGTTTGGTTTTCATTTCACCAGCAGCCTTGAGATAAGGAAGCAAGGTTGTATGGATGTACATAACGTTATCTGCACCCACATCTGCCTTCATCTGACGAAGAGCCTCTAGGAATGGCAAGGACTCGATATCTCCTACTGTTCCACCAACCTCTGTGATAATGACATCAGAGTCAGTCGTGACAGCGGCACGCTTGATTTTTTCTTTCAAAGCATCTGTGATATGAGGAATAACCTGAACAGTTGCCCCAAGGTATTCTCCACGGCGTTCTTTACGAAGAACTTCACTATAAATTTTACCAGTTGTCACGTTTGAATATTTGTTGAGATTAATATCGATGAAACGTTCATAGTGACCCAAGTCCAAATCTGTCTCAGCTCCATCATCTGTCACAAAAACTTCCCCGTGCTGATAAGGGCTCATAGTCCCCGGATCGATATTGATATAAGGGTCAAACTTTTGAATAGTTACTTTGAGACCACGATTTTTCAAGAGACGGCCCAGACTCGCTGCCACAATCCCTTTCCCAATAGACGATACCACACCACCAGTTACAAAAATATATTTCGTAGACATAGATTCCTCTTTCTAAAATGCTCAAGGCCTTGTCAACTACGTGGGGACATAGAAAACAAGACCCTACTAATAAGAATAATCTGGAACGACTGCACCAGATTCACAACCAATACTCTTCGAAAATCAAATTCAAACCGCGTCAACGTCGCCTTGCCATACGCAAGTACAGCCTGCGGCTAGTTTCCTAGTTTCCTAGTTTGCTCTTTGATTTTCATTGAGTATAAAATACAAGAAGATAACTTCTTGAAAAAACAAAAATAGCTCCCTAAGAACTAGGGAGCTCCGACCTCTAAAAGAGGTGCCCGAACAATATGATACCTAAAAATAGGATAATTGTCAATAGCTAACTTTTATTCCTCGATGTTTTCAGCATCATCGTCTGAAAACTCGTCGTCTTCTTCGTTGAGATCCACGTCTTCACCCAAGTCATCAGGGGCAATCTCGTTAATTTCTGCATCGTAAGCTTCCACTTCATTTTTCTCATCATCTGGATTTTCATCATCGTATGAAAGAGCAGGATCTGCTTCGTATGCATCTTCATCTTCTGGATCATCCGCATTGTAATCAATGGCATCTGAATCACCATCCATGAAGGCATTGACACGTTTTTTCTTAGCTTTTGGTGCTACTTCATCGTCATCGTTTTCTTCAAGAGCGATGATTTCTTCGTCGATTTCGTCCACACCATACCATGAACGAAGCCCCCATTTGTTGTCTCCAAGTGAGATGAAGCTACCGTCAAAGTTCAACTCTGTGTAGAACAAAGGCAAGGCTTCGCGGATATCGCTGTTTGATGTTCCAAGGTAGTTTTGAATTTCGTTTACAAGATCGCTAAAATGCATCTCATGGTCGCGACCACGAAGTTCCAAGATAGCACGCGCTACCTCAATCATAGATAGCTCACTTTTTTCTTGCCCAGCAAATACTTCTAATTCCAAAGCGTTTCTCCTCATTTATACTACTATCGCCAGAGCAAACAGACTCTGACCTCATTTTATCATTTACTCTTTATTTTACGATAATTTTGCAGAATAGTCAAAGGTTAAGGGGGAGAACTAATACAAATCTTCTAAGCTTCTATATTCTATGACTTCATTTTTTATGATGCTCTTTTGGAATTCAAAATGATTCAAAGGATTATCAATTAACACTAGCTTGGGAATATCATCTAGGTTAGTAACTAAGGATAAAATAAAATCTGATTTAAACTCTTTGGCTTTTTCATATTCTCTGGCAGTCAATCGAATGCGACCCTTAGATTTTCGAATTCCTTTAACTTCGGCAAGATAGGAATGATCTTGCACATCTACTTGAAAGTCATATCCATCACCATAAAGACGGGCATCGGTCAATAGTCCACCTTGAAATTTTTCTTCTTTATCAAAATGAAGGATAAAATAATTCTCTGCTTCCATTCCAGTTTCTTGTAGACGTTTGAATTTAGTTCGAATAATTGGCTTTTCAATAGTTGTAATACCCATTTGCTTCCCTTCACTGGCAAGTAACATTTTAACTATTTCAGCATAACTATGAACATCTTCATTTCCAAACATCATATCAATTAAATCTTTACGAAAACGGTAAACTTCAGCTTTCTGCCACCAACCTTTTCGATTATTGTCAAAATAAGGATCAAATAAATCCATTCTATTTTTTACAACTCCAGTTGTTTCAGCAATTCCCAGAGAAACCACATAGCGATAAAACTCCGACTTGCTAGAACATTGAAATTCTTTTATAAAAAGCTTGTCAAACTTGGCAAGACCGTAGCCAATTAAATTTAACAATTCATAATGCGGGTGCTTAGACATCACTTTCTCCATCAATAGATATTGATTTTATTATACCAAAAAACACGGCTTACCACCGTGTTTCTGTGTTTATTTCACCAACTTCTTCATCTCATCAATACGTGCTACTGTCGCGTCGTATTTCGCTTGGTAGTCGGCTTGTTTGTCACGTTCTTTTTGGACAACTTCTGGTTTGGCGTTGGCTACGAAGCGTTCGTTAGAGAGCTTCTTGCCGACCATGTCCAGTTCTTTTTGCCATTTAGCGAGTTCTTTGTCGAGACGAGCGAGTTCTTCTTCGACATTGAGGAGGTCTGCCAGTGGCAAGTAGATTTCTGCTCCTGTGATGACGCTTGACATAGCGAGTTCAGGTGCAGGGATGTTTGATGCGATTTCCAAGTGTTCTGGATTTGTGAAGCGTTTGATGTAGTTGACATTGCTGTTAAAGAAGGCTTCCAAGTCGCTATCGCTAGTCTTAACAAGGATGGTGATAGGCTTGCTTGGTGCTACGTTTACTTCCGCACGCGCATTACGAACGGCACGGATCAAGTCTTTGAGGCTTTCGACACCTGTATGAGCCGCAAGGTCTTCAAAGGCTGGGTTGACAGTTGGGTATTCTGCTGTCACGATAGAGCCTTCTGAGATTTGTCCAAAGATTTCCTCTGTCACGAATGGCATGATTGGGTGAAGGAGACGAAGGATCTTGTCCAAAGTATAAAGGAGAACAGAACGTGTGATGACTTTCTCTTCTTCGTTATCGCTATAAAGGACTTCCTTAGTCAACTCAACATACCAGTCCGCAAACTCATCCCAGATGAAGTTGTAGAGGATGTGACCAGCCACACCAAACTCAAACTTGTCAAAGTTGGCAGTTGCTTTTCCGATGGTTTCATTGAGGTTGTGGAGAATCCAGCGGTCTGTGACATTACCAGCTTCCTTGTTGACAACTTTTTCCACATTGGCAGTTGCTTGCTCAAGAGTCAAACCTTCATTGTTCATGAGGATGTAGCGAGAGATGTTCCAGATCTTGTTGATGAAGTTCCATGAAGCATCCATTTTCTCATAAGAGAAGCGCACGTCTTGACCTGGTGCAGAACCGTTTGAAAGGAACCAACGAAGGGCATCGGCACCATATTTCTCAATAACATCCATTGGGTCAATCCCGTTACCGAGAGATTTAGACATCTTGCGTCCTTGCTCATCACGAATGAGACCATGAATCAAGGCATTTTTGAATGGCGACTTGCCAGTAAATTCCAAACCTTGGAAAATCATTCGAGACACCCAGAACGGAATAATATCATAACCAGTCACCAAAGTTGATGTTGGATAATAACGTTTGAAGTCTTCTGAGTCGACATCCGGCCAGCCCATGGTAGAGAATGGCCAAAGAGCCGAACTGAACCAAGTATCCAAGACATCTTCGTCCTGAGTCCATCCGTCACCTTCTGGAGCTTCTTCGCCGACATATATTTCACCCTCAGCATTGTACCAAGCAGGGATTTGGTGACCCCACCATAGCTGACGAGAGATAACCCAGTCGTGAACATTTTCCATCCATTGAAGGAAGGTATCGTTGAAACGAGGTGGGTAGAATTCTACCTTGTCCTCTGTGTCTTGGTTGGCAATAGCATTTTTCGCCAGTTGGTCCATCTTGACGAACCATTGCGTAGACAAGCGTGGCTCAACCACAACACCTGTACGCTCTGAGTGACCAACACTGTGGACACGTTTTTCGATTTTAACGAGGGCGCCGATTTCTTCCAGCTTAGCAACGACTGCCTTACGAGCTTCAAAACGGTCCATGCCTGCAAATTCAAAGGCCAAGTCATTCATAGTTCCGTCATCGTTCATGACGTTGACTTGTGGCAAGTTGTGACGTTGACCCACCAAGAAGTCGTTTGGATCATGGGCAGGGGTGATTTTCACGACACCAGTCCCAAACTCAGGATCAGCGTGTTCGTCTCCAACGATTGGGATGAGTTTATTAGCGATTGGAAGGACGACGTTTTTACCAATCAAGTCCTTGTAGCGTGGGTCTTCTGGATTGACCGCAACCGCAACGTCCCCAAACATGGTCTCAGGACGAGTTGTTGCCACTTCAAGGGCGCGTGAACCGTCTTCCAGCATGTAGTTCATGTGGTAGAAGGCACCTTCGACATCCTTATGGATAACCTCGATATCAGAAAGGGCTGTGCGAGCAGCTGGGTCCCAATTGATGATAAACTCACCACGGTAGATCCAGCCTTTCTTGTAAAGGTCCACAAAGACCTTGCGAACGGCTTTCGACAAGCCTTCGTCAAGAGTGAAACGCTCGCGAGAGTAGTCTACAGAGAGCCCCATCTTGCCCCATTGTTCCTTGATAGTAGTGGCATATTCGTCTTTCCATTCCCAGACTTTCTCGAGGAATTTCTCACGACCAAGATCATAGCGGGAAATACCCTCACCACGCAAGCGCTCCTCAACCTTAGCCTGGGTCGCAATCCCCGCGTGGTCCATACCCGGAAGCCAAAGCGTGTCAAAACCTTGCATGCGTTTTTGACGGATGATGATATCCTGAAGAGTCGTATCCCAAGCGTGACCAAGGTGAAGTTTACCAGTTACGTTTGGTGGTGGAATCACGATTGAATAAGGCTTAGCCTTTTGATCGCCTGAAGGCTTGAAAACATCAGCATCAAGCCATTTTTGGTAACGACCAGCCTCAACCTCGGCTGGATTGTATTTAGGTGAAAGTTCTTTAGACATGTGTGTGTCCTTTCTCTATTGTATTCATTTTATCTTGAATCTGCTTAGCAGCTTCTTCTGCAGACAAATTCGTATTATTTATTTTAAAGTAGTGGTGCAACTCATTCAGTTGATGCTGGGAATTTAATTGAAGTGTTTCAGCGGTCTCTAAAATTTCTCTTTCAGATACCTCAATATGTCGTTTTAAGGGTTTGTGCTTTAATCGATTCTCCGTTCGATTTCGACGTAAACGCTCTTCAAGGCTTGTTTCCAATTCAACAAAAAGAATCTCTTGATGATAGTCATTCAACAAATCTTGAATTTGCTTCAAATACATCAGCTGGTACTGATTTGAAAAATCAATTACGTCTGTTAAAATTACTGATCGCTGATTTCTTGCACTTGCTCCAAGGAAAGAAAAGGTAATTCCACGAACAAATTCCCACATCTCCTCTGTATAATCCTGATAGATTTCTAGTGCAAAATCGATGGCTTGATGGTTATAAAATAGGGTAGCATCCGTCAGTCGAGACAGTTCTTGACCAATCGTCATTTTTCCTGAGGCTGGAGCACCAATGATGAAAAGATGCATCAAATCACCTCCCACTCACTTCTCAGCAAACCATATATCAGACTGTCACAGCGGTTTCCTTGAACATCCTTTCTGTCTCTTATTCGAGCTTCGAGGGTAAATCCAAGCTTCTCTGCGACTCGTTGACTTTGGACATTGTATCCAAAACAAGTCAGTTCAATCTTGTGAAGATCCAAATCTTTAAAGGCTAAGTCAATCAAGGCAAGCGCTGCTTCTGGTACATAGCCTCGACCCCAATAGTCTGGATGCAAGGTATAGCCAAGCTCTAGCACATCATCCTCATAGCGGTGGTTGAAGTCAACCGAACCAATGACTTTATCTGTTCCTTTGACGACAAGCCCATAGCCAGCTGGGAGATTTTCCTTTTGATTGCGTTCTGGAAGAATATGCTCCAGATAATAAATCTCATCTTCCAAGGTCTTGACGGGCGGAAATCCTGCTGGATAGGCGACCTCTGGGAGACTAGCGTAGGCATGAATATCTTCGGCGTCAGTCACTGTACGAACTCGCAAGACGAGCCGTTCGGTTTCTAAGCGTTCTGGTAATTCAGCTCTTGACATTCTTCTCACCTCACTTTCTACAAAAAATCGCCCCTGCCATCTACATGACAGGGACGAATGTATTTATCCGCGGTACCACCCAATTTCGGGCAGTTGCCCGCAACTCTCGTCTTTAAAACAAAAAGACACTTTTATTTCAATTTTTCATCCATTAGCAACTAGTTTTGACACATTTGTGGACTTCTCAGCTCCGCCACTTTCTGTAAAATGCGGGATTCAAAACACCTCTAATGGCTCTATTGTAGCAAGATTTTTTCGGAAATGCAAGGCACAAGAAAGATTACTTGAACTTGATGCCATTTTCTTTCAATTTCTTGATGGTAGCTGGTCCGATTCCTTTCAAGGCAAGGAGTTCTTTTTCAGTCCAGTTTTTGAAATCTGAAGCAGACTTGATTCCTTCATCATAGAAAGTTTTGGCACGGTCAAGTGGAAGTCCACCCAAGTTTGCTGCAAAATCTTCTACAGAATTAGCTACTTTTTGAGCTTGCTCTTTGGTAGCTTCTACTGCTTGTTCAACTTTTTTAGAAACAGCCTTACCAGCTTGGCTTGCTGACTGCTCTGCACATTTCACGACTTTTTTTGTCTCTTCTACAACCTTAGTCACAGTACTTGAAAAGGCACCTGCACGACGGAGGCTATTTCGTAATTGTTTTTTACGATTGAGTTTCTTTGACATGATAAAATCCTTTCAATAAAAAATCCCTGTTCTGACAAGGATTTAATATAAATATTCTATCAAGATTTTAGTAAAAAATCAAGAATCTATCTCGTTTAATAATTTCGCTCACCAAACAAGCCTTCTGGCAAATCATGGAATCCCTTGCCTGCTTTGAAGTTTTCAAACTTACCAAGCAAGAACTGATAAGCATCCAAGCGACTTTCATAGCGAATCATGGCATCTTTGGCACGCTCGTCTTGATCTTCTTCGTAGACTTTTTGGCTTTCCTTGTGCGCCATGTCGTTAATCATAATCTGGGTATTGACCCAAGCTTCAAATTCCTTCATAAATTCTTGTTCGTAACTCATTTTTTCTCCTTATTCTAATCCACGGAAATAGTCCGTGTCAATCTCACGGTAGGGCTGGATATCCTGAACATACTCCAACACACCTTGGAATTCTCCGTTTTCATCGTGCACTGCTGCGTAGGTGATGTGGACAAATTTGCCTCGTGACTCAGACTTGAACCACATTTCATACTTGTCTTTGCTTCCCTCACGAAGTCCCTTCATGATAGTCTTGACCTTGTCCAAGTACTTAGGTGGATGGCAGAGCTCAACATTGCGCCCAACTTGGGACGGCGTCCGTTTGAAAATCATCTCATCAGCCGGCGCATTGTCATTGTAATACTGGAAAATATCGTCTTTATTGACAAAGGTAATCTCCATAGGGAGGTGATTGAGAATGAGATTAGCCTGCTCGACTGAAAGATAGCCATTCCCAAAAGCCTGTTGACTATGGCGGTCCAGCACTGCTTCCTTTTCCTTAGGGGTAAAGGTAATGGTAAACTGTCCTTCTGGCGTATCGATAACCTGCTGAACTTGTCCCTCTGCCGTATCTAGCTGAATAGGCTCCTCTGCAATCTTTTCCTCAACAAAACTCTGTCTTTCTGGCACCCATTTCTCAGACGGACGGATGATGGCATAGCCATAGGCATCGCTCTCCTCCGCAATCTGAAGCCAGTCATCCTGAGTAAAGGACTCAAAGAGAATCATGAGAAGGATGGACTCTTCCTTGAAAATCATACTTTCAAACTCTGTCGCAAAGGCTTCAAAAGCTTCTTTTACGCTGCTAATTGACACTTCTGGTAGTGACTTGACTGTCGCTAAAGCTGTTTGAAAGAGTTCCCTAATC
>CAJZLM010000026.1:0-9539 GCA_916050595.1 Streptococcus mitis
TACGGATTTCATGAAAATCTTTTTTGGTGTGACTGCCAGCAGCGTCTTGTCATATAGTATCTGCTATGCCTTCTTGCCTCTCTTCTCCATCCGTTTTATCGTACTCTTTATCTTGTTGAGTACTTTCTTGATTTTATTGCCACGGATTACTTGGCAGTTAATCTACTCTAAACGCAAAAAGGGAAGTGGTGATGGAGAACACCGTCGGACCTTCTTGATTGGTGCCGGTGATGGTGGAGCTCTCTTTATGGATAGTTACCAACATCCAACTAGTGAATTAGAACTTGTTGGTATTTTGGATAAGGATGCGAAGAAAAAGGGACAAAAACTTGGTGGGATTCCTGTTTTGGGTTCATATGATGAATTGCCTGAATTAGCCAAACGCCATCAAATTGAGCGTGTTATCGTTGCGATTCCGTCGCTTGACCCGTCAGAATATGAACGTATCTTGCAGATGTGTAATAAGCTGGGTGTCAAATGTTACAAGATGCCTAAGGTTGAAACCGTTGTTCAGGGACTTCACCAAGCAGGTACTGGCTTCCAAAAAATTGATATTACGGACCTTTTGGGACGTCAGGAAATTCGTCTTGATGAATCGCGTCTGGGCGCAGAACTGACAGGTAAGACAATCTTGGTTACAGGTGCTGGTGGCTCAATCGGTTCTGAAATCTGTCGCCAAGTTAGTCGCTTCAATCCTGAACGCATCGTCTTGCTTGGTCATGGGGAAAACTCAATCTACCTTGTTTATCATGAATTGATTCGTAAGTTCCAAGGGATTGATTATGTACCTGTGATTGCGGATATTCAAGATTATGACCGTCTCTTGCAAGTCTTTGAGCAGTACAAGCCAGCTATTGTTTATCATGCGGCTGCCCACAAGCACGTTCCTATGATGGAGCGCAATCCAAAAGAAGCCTTCAAAAACAATATTCGTGGAACTTACAATGTTGCTAAGGCTGTTGATGAAGCCAAAGTACCTAAGATGGTTATGATTTCGACAGATAAGGCGGTTAATCCACCAAATGTTATGGGAGCAACCAAGCGCGTGGCTGAGTTGATTGTCACTGGCTTTAACCAACGTAGCCAATCGACCTACTGTGCGGTTCGTTTTGGGAATGTTCTTGGTAGCCGTGGTAGTGTGATTCCAGTCTTTGAACGTCAGATTGCTGAAGGTGGGCCTGTAACGGTGACAGACTTCCGCATGACCCGTTACTTTATGACTATTCCAGAAGCTAGCCGTCTGGTTATCCATGCTGGTGCTTATGCCAAGGATGGAGAAGTCTTTATCCTTGATATGGGCAAACCAGTCAAGATTTATGACTTGGCCAAGAAAATGGTCCTTCTAAGTGGACACACCGAAAGCGAAATTCCAATTGTTGAAGTTGGAATCCGCCCAGGCGAAAAACTTTACGAAGAACTCTTGGTATCAACCGAACTTGTTGACAATCAGGTTATGGATAAGATTTTCGTTGGTAAGGTTAATGTCATGCCTCTAGAAGCCATCGATCAAAAGATTGAAGAGTTCCGCACTCTCAGTGGAGATGAGTTGAAGCAAGCCATTATTGCCTTTGCCAATCAAACAACCCATGTTGAGGCGGTAAGTTTGCTAGTCAAGGAGTAAAACGACGAAGATTAGCATTTACTTCCGCCCATGCGATAGCTGTCCGTGATTGACAAGTGCTAGCACGCAGACAGAACGGAGATAGCGAACCGCTGAGTGTGTCGCTCTGCTCGTAAAAGCTTAGAAACCTTTGAACGAAAGGGATAATGAAAGCCTTGATTGCAAGGCTTTTTGCTTTATGGTGGGTAAGTATCAGAGTGAGAAAATTTTTGGAATGAGTAGAAGTGATAGCTAGAAATTATCAGTTTCTATTTCCATTTACCCTGTGGGTACGTGTTTGTTTCCATTGACAAGGAGTTTGTGGGAATAGAAATGTACCCACCTTGTTTGAATCAAGTGAAGTGTAGTTGAAGGAAATCTGTTGAAAGCAATACTTCATTTTACCGAATAAGTAATAATTTAGGCAACTTCAAATCGATTAAAAAAAACTATTTTAAAGGTTAAGAGTAGACAAAAATTGTCCACTCTTTTTTGCAAACTCAATTTATCAATAAATGAAATGAGGGAATGTAAAATGAAATATTTTGAGGTTGAGTTAGAAAATCCTGATGAATTTTTAAAACTACAAACAGAAGATTTTGTGAAAGCTAATCGCTTGCTACTAAGGAAGATAATCCAGAGCGTTACAGTCTATGAAGAAAACTTCGTCATATCCTTTAAATCTGGCATCGAATTGGAAGTATGAGTCTCATTCCATAACTTTTATATTGAACATATCATCTTGTTGTGTTATACTATAAATTGATATAAACAAAGATGTAGGAGGAACCGAAACTATGACAGCCTCAATGCGTTTAAGATAAGCTGGCAATAAAAAAAGCAGAATCTATACCCGATGATAGGCTTTTTTGTTGTGCTTATTTATACGATATTGAGCATTCATTAGTTACGGTGAGGATATTGGTTATTTAACTATACCTTTATTTAACTATGTCTTTAATATGAATGTTTCCAAATTGTATGTATGCAGACCAAAAGCCACATTGTGGGGTTTGGCCTGCATTTTTTATTGCCTAGAATGCTATTCAAAATAGAAATTCAAGCAAAATAATATGCAGGAGATAATATAAATGGAAAAATACAACAATTGGAAACGAAAATTTTATGCAATATGGGCAGGGCAAGCAGTATCATTAATCACTAGTGCCATCCTGCAAATGGCGATTATTTTTTACCTTACAGAAAAAACAGGATCTGCGATGGTCTTGTCTATGGCTTCATTAGTAGGTTTTTTACCCTATGCGATTTTGGGACCTGCCATTGGTGTGCTAGTGGATCGTCATGATAGGAAGAAGATAATGATTGGTGCCGATTTAATTATCGCAGCAGCTGGTGCAGTGCTTGCTATTGTTGCATTCTGTATGGAGCTACCTGTCTGGATGATTATGATAGTATTGTTTATCCGTAGCATTGGAACAGCTTTTCATACCCCAGCACTCAATGCGGTTACACCACTTTTAGTACCAGAAGAACAGCTAACGAAATGCGCAGGCTATAGTCAGTCTTTGCAGTCTATAAGCTATATTGTTAGTCCGGCAGTTGCAGCACTCTTATACTCCGTTTGGGATTTAAATGCTATTATTGCCATCGACGTATTGGGTGCTGTGATTGCATCTATTACGGTAGCAATTGTACGTATACCTAAGCTGGGTAATCAAGTGCAAAGTTTAGAACCAAATTTCATAAGGGAGATGAAAGAAGGAGTTGTGGTTCTGAGACAAAACAAAGGATTGTTTGCCTTATTACTCTTAGGAACACTATATACTTTTGTTTATATGCCAATCAATGCACTATTTCCTTTAATAAGCATGGAACACTTTAATGGAACGCCTGTGCATATTTCTATTACGGAAATTTCCTTTGCATTTGGGATGCTAGCAGGAGGCTTATTATTAGGAAGATTAGGGGGCTTCGAAAAGCATGTATTACTAATAACAAGTTCATTTTTTATAATGGGGACCAGTTTAGCCGTTTCGGGAATACTTCCTCCAAATGGATTTGTAATATTCGTAGTTTGCTGTGCAATAATGGGGCTTTCGGTGCCATTTTATAGCGGTGTGCAAACAGCTCTTTTTCAGGAGAAAATTAAGCCTGAATATTTAGGACGTGTATTTTCTTTGATCGGAAGTATCATGTCACTTGCTATGCCAATTGGGTTAATTCTTTCTGGATTCTTTGCTGATAAAATCGGTGTAAATCATTGGTTTTTACTATCAGGTATTTTAATTATTGGCATTGCTATAGTTTGCCAAATGATAACTGAGGTTAGAAAATTAGATTTAAAATAAACAATATTGGAGGAATATTTATGTATCTTATTTTCATGTAACTCTTCCTGCTAAAATCGCAGGGTTTTCCCTGCATACAAGCAAATGAAAGCATGCGATTATAGACAGGAGGAAATGTTATGGAATTAATATTAAAAGCAAAAGACATTCGTGTGGAATTCAAAGGACGCGATGTTTTAGATATAAATGAATTAGAAGTATATGATTATGACCGTATTGGTTTAGTAGGAGCAAATGGTGCTGGAAAAAGCACTTTACTCAGGGTACTTTTAGGAGAATTAACTCCCCCAGGATGTAAAATGAATCGTCTGGGTGAACTTGCCTATATTCCCCAGTTGGACGAAGTAACTCTGCAGGAGGAAAAAGATTTTGCACTTGTAGGCAAGCTAGGTGTTGAGCAATTAAATATACAGACTATGAGCGGTGGTGAAGAAACAAGGCTTAAAATAGCACAGGCCTTATCGGCACAGGTTCATGGTATTTTAGCGGATGAACCTACGAGCCATTTAGACCGTGAAGGAATTGATTTTCTAATAGGACAGCTAAAATATTTTACAGGTGCACTGTTAGTTATTAGCCATGACCGCTATTTTCTTGATGAAATAGTAGATAAAATATGGGAACTGAAAGATGGCAAAATCACTGAGTATTGGGGAAACTATTCTGATTATCTTCGTCAGAAAGAGGAAGAACGTAAGAGCCAAGCTGCAGAATACGAACAATTTATTGCGGAACGTGCCCGATTGGAAAGGGCTGCGGAGGAAAAGCGAAAACAGGCTCGTAAAATAGAACAGAAGGCAAAAGGTTCTTCAAAGAAAAAAAGTACTGAAGACGGAGGGCGTTTAGCTCATCAAAAATCAATAGGAAGTAAGGAAAAAAAGATGTATAATGCTGCTAAAACCCTAGAGCACAGGATTGCGGCCTTAGGAAAAGTAGAAGCTCCGGAAGGCATTCGCAGAATTCGTTTCAGGCAAAGTAAAGCATTGGAGCTCCATAATCCATACCCTATAGTCGGTGCAGAAATTAATAAAGTATTTGGGGATAAGGCTCTGTTTGAAAATGCATCTTTTCAAATTCCGTTAGGAGCAAAAGTGGCGTTAACTGGTGGTAATGGAATCGGAAAAACAACTTTAATCCAAATGATCTTAAACCATGAAGAAGGAATTTCTATTTCGCCTAAGGCAAAAATAGGTTACTTTGCACAGAATGGTTACAAGTACAACAGTAATCAGAATGTTATGGAGTTTATGCAGAAGGATTGTGACTACAATATATCAGAAATTCGTTCAGTGCTAGCATCTATGGGGTTCAAACAGAACGATATTGGAAAAAGTTTATCTGTTTTAAGCGGTGGAGAAATTATAAAATTGTTGCTTGCTAAAATGCTCATGGGTAGATATAACATCCTAATAATGGATGAACCCAGTAACTTCCTTGACATACCAAGTTTAGAGGCTTTGGAAATACTAATGAAGGAGTACACCGGAACTATCGTGTTTATCACCCACGATAAACGATTACTCGAAAATGTAGCAGATGTAGTTTATGAAATTAGAGATAAGAAAATAAATCTGAAACATTAAATTTAAGGTAGTCGCTGGTCAGTATAGTCTGTTCTGGTTGGCGACTCCATTGTTAAAGAGTATAAAGACTTTAGATTTTATGAATATTAAAAATAGGAACAGTCAATTGAACTGCTCCTATTTTTCTGCTAAATATATTGTAGTTTTCTTATATGTATAATGATAGATTAGCGGATTCTCATCTACGGTACTTACTTCAAATATGAAGAAGTGATCGCGGTTATCTCTGGACTTTTCCTTATTGAGGACAAAGTAATTCTTACGTGAAGTCGCCATTGTTTTTAGGATATCATCAGTTAGGAAGGTCAATGGAATATTCATGTTAGAGTAGCGGTAGAAGTCACGTTCAAAATCTTGGTAGCTCTCGCTATAATAGTCCATTTGTAGGTGATTACGCTGAAACTCAAGCTGATTCATAGAGCACCTCCTCGACAAGTTCAATACTAATAATGTCTTTTAATTTCAAATTGATGTGACCTGTTGTAGTTTTTATCAAAATGAAATCTTTGGTCAGACTTGGTATTGTTCCAGTGTAGGAAACACGCTTGTTTTTTTCAATCACTTGAATGCGTGTGCGTAGCTGCCCGGCGTATACTTGACTGAGGAGTAATAATTTCTTCTCTAGTGATAAGTCAGACATGTACGTTACTTTGTTTGTATCATCAGAGAGTGCTGATGCATGTTCAGATAGGAAAAAGCCCATCCATTTTTGCATCTTTGTATCCTGGTACTCTCTTGCTGATTGAAATGGTAAATATGAACGGTCAATCATATCAAATCCTTTCTATGCAGAGGCAAGGGTATTTTTATCAAATTGAATCGTAAAACCTTGAATTCCCCCACCTGTGTAACATTCTTTAAAGCGATTGATTACCTCAGTATAGATTATCACAGATGAGCTTGTTGGCTTAATGCTAAATGTAAATTCCAATGGTAATCGGTTTTCAGATTTAGCATGTACTAGTCGTATCGATATTTCAGTTGTTTTGAGTTTTCTCTGACGAAGTTTTGAAGTTGCTGTTTCAACGATTCCATGTAAAAATCTTTCAAGCATTTCAATATCATTACATCCTTTGCTACGGATTTCTGAAAATTGTACTGTATTTTTTTCTTGTTTCATTTTAATCCCTCCAATCCACCCGCGGAATGACCACCGATAAGTTTACTGCGTTCAATATTTCTGGAACCTTCAGTTAGGACGGTTCCTTTTTGTATGGCTAAAAAACCAAACTGTTCTCTGACAACATCAATAGCTGTCTGAAGTCTATTATCTTTTTCAATTTGTTCTACATCATCAAAGAGTGATAGTAGAGTATAGCTTTCATCTACGAAGCCACTATAAGATACACCAATTTGTCTCACTGCACCAGAGGTGTATTTTTTCGGAATAATACAAGTACATGACTCACCATTGTTTTGGGGAGATTTGCGGGTTCAATTTTATTCTGAGCATTTATAGATTTTTTCATCTCAGTCCTAGAATAGCCAATATGAATAGAAACGACAGTAGTCAATACTAGGGCTACTGTTCCGTTCCACAGTATCATTTAAAAATCATTTTCACACCCTTTCGTCTATTAGTATAGAAGAAAGCTCTCAGCACACGTTGAATAAAAAAGAAAAACGCATATTATCAGGTCTGAAGAACCTTGGTAATATGCGTTTTGTTATGTAGAGACTTATACTCTTCGAAAATCTTTTCAAACCACGTTAACGTCGCCTTGTCGTATGTCTATGTTATTGAAAATACTCCAAAACTTCTATGGGTTTGTGAGCGATAAAATCAGGATGATAGTTTAGCAAGTCTGCTTGCTCTCCAAATCCCCAAGTGACGGCCAATTTCTGAATGCCTGTTTCTTGAGCTCCCATCATATCAAACTTGGTATCTCCGATGATGATGGCTTGTTCTGGTGCTAGTTGATGTGTCTGTAAGGCTTGGCGAATGACATCTGCCTTATGAGGTGCTTCAGGGCTGGAGCCATAAATGCCATCAAAGAAATGATGGATTCCCAAGTTTTTAGTCATATCTTGAGCGGTAGGGGTATTCTTTGTAGTGGTGATATAAAGAGGATATTTGCTTGATAGCTCCTTAAGCAAGTCTACAATCTGAGGAAAGAGTTGAGCTTCATGGATGCCTTTTGCCTTGTAGTAAGAACGGTATATCTGGACAGCCTCAGAAATTTGGTCTTTGGGAAGGCAGGTTGCAAAACTACTTTCAAGGGGCGGTCCCATAAAACCACGAATAGTTTTGGCATCAGGACTAGGCACCCCAAGCTCCTTAAAAGTATGGGTAAAGGCATTGTGAATCCCGATAGAACTGTCAACGAGGGTTCCATCCAGATCGAAAAAGATAGCTGAGATAGAGGTCATGGTTTCTCCTATTTGATAAGCTTATTCTCCGAAAATTTCTTTTTGGAGGCGACGACCAGTAGGGGTGGCAGCGAGTCCACCTTCAGCTGTTTCACGAAAGGCAGTTGGCATGCTTGCTCCTACTTGGTACATGGCATCGATAACTTCATCCACAGGGATTTTAGATTCGATACCTGCTAAGGCCATGTCTGCTGCGATGAAGGCAAAGCTAGCTCCCATAGCATTGCGCTTGACGCAGGGAACTTCGACCAAGCCGGCAACAGGGTCACAGATGAGGCCTAGCATATTTTTAATGACAAAGGCAATGGCCTGACTGGCCTGATAAGGTGTTCCACCGGCAGCTAGAGTCAAGGCTGCAGCACTCATAGCAGAGGCAGAACCAACCTCGGCCTGGCAACCGCCCTCAGCACCTGAGATAGAGGCATTGTTTGCGATGACTAGTCCAAAGGCACCGGCAGCAAAGAGGAAATCCAGCTGTTGCTCGTGGCTGAGGTCTAATTTTTCAATAGCAGCAGTGAGAACGGAAGGCAGACAGCCAGCACTTCCTGCGGTCGGAGTGGCACAAACCAAGCCCATTTTAGCATTGTGTTCATTGACTGCGATGGCATTTCGGGCAGCAGAGAGAATCGTGTAATCTGACAGAGTTTTTCCGTTTTTAATGTAGTGATCCAATTTGGCAGCATCTCCACCTGTCAGGCCACTACGAGATTTATTTTCATTGAGGCCAAGTTGGACAGAGGCTTTCATGACTTCCAGATTGCGTTCCATGAGAAGGAAGACTTCTTCACGTTCGCGACCGGTCAATTCAAACTCTGTTGTAATCATGAGTTCTGCGACATTTCCTTGAAAGTCTAGTTCTGCCTGCTCGACCAATTCTTTGATAGAATAAAACATGCTTCCTCCTATTTAAAGAAATTGACATTGTGAAGATGAGGGATTTTACGAATTTCTTCGATGGCCTCATCACAGTTGCGACTGTCTACTTCGATAATCATAATGGCTTTTTCACCAGCTTTTTCACGAGTAACATTCATCTGGGCGATATTGATACCATAGCGTGAAAGGGCTTCTGTTACGAGGGCAATCATACCTGGAATATCTTGATGAACAATGATGATAGTCGGTGTATTCATATTGAGAGAGACGGCAAAGCCATTGAGTTCGGTTACCTGAATATTTCCTCCACCGATAGAAATACCAGTCACACTGATGGTCTTGTGAGCATTTTTGACGGTAATTTTAGTGGTGTTTGGATGAGGAGCATTGCTGTCTTTCTGAATGGTCCAGACAATCTTGATACCACGTTTGTGGGCAATCTCCAGACTGTTTGGGATTTCAGGATCATCTGTATCCATGCCCAAAATACCTGCAACAAGGGCTAGGTCTGTTCCGTGACCACGATAGGTCTTGGCAAATGAGTTAAATAGTTGGAATTCGACTTCTGTCGGAGTATCATCAAAAATGGAAGAGACAATCTTCCCAATACGAACAGCACCAGCTGTATGGCTACTAGATGGGCCAATCATAACTGGTCCGATGATATCAAAGACAGATTGAAAACGAAGTGATTTCATCAGTTTCCCCTTATAAAAATTCTTATCTCTATTATATCAAAGAATGAAGGTCTTGGCTTTAATTGTGGATGAAAACCTTTTTACACTACAAATAGCATAAAAA
>CAJZLM010000027.1:0-9285 GCA_916050595.1 Streptococcus mitis
ACGAAACAGAGCAGGTCGTGCAACCTTCCTTCCGTTGACGACTATCAAGGCTCGTACGATTTCAAGTCAGAACCAAGATACTATCGCATCAAGTTCAGGCTTCCTTGGTATGGCTGATGAGTTGGTGGCATTTGATAAGAGACTGGAAGCTATTTTCAAGAACTTGCTAGCTACGACGGCTATTTTTGATACTGTAGAGCATGCGCGTGCAGCAGCTCGCCAGGTTCGTTATCAGGTTCGTATGGTGACTTTGGACGGTACAGAGTTGCGCACAGGTGGTTCTTA
The DNA here is from genome assembly GCA_916050595.1 of Streptococcus mitis. Taxonomy (GTDB): domain Bacteria; phylum Bacillota; class Bacilli; order Lactobacillales; family Streptococcaceae; genus Streptococcus; species Streptococcus mitis_CY. The sequence continues at coordinate 286 of CAJZLM010000027.1, forward strand.
CGCAGGTGGAGCCAATCGCCAGAACAACAGTATTTTTATCAAGCCAGAGCTGGAGCAATTACAAAAAGAAATTGCTGAAGAAGAAGCAAGTCTTCGTTCAGAAGAAGCGTCTTTGAAGACCTTGCAAGACCAGATGGCTAGATTGACAGAAAGATTAGAAGCCATCAAATCTCTAGGAGAGCAGGCTCGTATTCAGGAGCAAGGCTTGTCCCTCGCTTATCAGCAGACCAGTCAGCAAGTTGAAGAGCTAGAAACTCTTTGGAAACTCCAAGAAGAGGAATTAGATCGTCTTTCTGAAGGAGATTGGCAAGCAGACAAGGAAAAATACCAAGAGCGTCTTGCTAGCATTGCCAGTGATAAGCAAAATCTGGAAGCTGAGATTGAAGAGATTAAGTCTAATAAAAACGCCATCCAAGAACGCTATCAAAACTTGCAGGAAGAGGTAGCGCAAGCTCGCCTGCTTAAGACAGAACTGCAAGGGCAAAAACGTTACGAAGTTGCGGATATTGAACGTTTAGGCAAGGAATTGGACAATTTAGATATCGAACAAGAGGAAATCCAGCGCCTTCTTCAAGAAAAGGTTGACAATCTTGAGAAAGTTGATACGGATTTGCTCAGTCAACAGGCCGAAGAAGCCAAAACTCAAAAAACAAATCTTCAACAAGGTTTAATCCGCAAGCAGTTTGAGTTGGATGATATTGAAGGGCAACTGGATGATATTGCCAGCCATTTGGATCAGGCTCGCCAACAGAATGAGGAGTGGATTCGCAAGCAAACACGTGCTGAAGCTAAGAAAGAAAAGGTCAGCGAGCGCTTGCGCCATCTACAAAGTCAATTAACAGACCAATATCAGATTAGCTATACTGAAGCCCTAGAAAAGGCGCATGAGTTGGAAAATCTCAATCTGGCGGAGCAAGAGGTTAAGGGCTTAGAGAAGGCTATTCGCTCACTGGGTCCTGTCAATTTAGACGCTATTGAACAGTATGAAGAAGTCCACAGCCGTCTTGATTTCCTAAATAGCCAACGTGATGATATTTTGTCAGCAAAAAATCTGCTCCTAGAAACTATCACAGAGATGAATGATGAGGTCAAGGAACGCTTTAAGTCAACCTTTGAGGCTATTCGTGAGTCCTTTAAAGTGACCTTCAAGCAGATGTTTGGCGGAGGTCAGGCTGACCTGATCTTGACTGAGGGAGACTTACTGACAGCTGGGGTTGAGATTTCTGTCCAACCACCGGGTAAGAAAATCCAGTCTCTCAACCTCATGAGTGGTGGGGAAAAAGCCCTGTCGGCTCTTGCTTTGCTTTTCTCTATCATTCGAGTTAAGACTATCCCGTTTGTTATCTTGGATGAGGTAGAGGCTGCACTGGATGAAGCTAATGTTAAGCGTTTTGGGGATTACCTCAACCGCTTTGACAAGGACAGCCAGTTCATCGTCGTAACCCACCGTAAGGGAACCATGGCAGCGGCTGATTCTATCTATGGAGTGACCATGCAAGAATCAGGTGTCTCAAAAATTGTTTCGGTTAAGTTAAAAGATTTAGAAAGTATTGAAGGATGACAATTAAACTAGTAGCAACGGATATGGACGGAACTTTTCTAGATGGAAACGGACGATTTGATATGGACCGCCTCAAGTCTCTCTTGGCTTCCTATAAGGAAAAAGGGATTTACTTTGCAGTGGCTTCAGGACGTGGATTTCTATCTCTAGAAAAATTATTTGCTGATGTTCGTGACGACATTATTTTCATCGCGGAAAATGGCAGTTTGGTAGAGTATCGAGGTCAAGACTTGTATGAAGCGACCATGTCTCGTGAGTTTTATCTGGCAACTTTTGAAAAGCTGAAAACGTCACCTTATGTAGATATCAATAAATTGCTCTTGACGGGGAAAAAAGGCTCTTATGTGCTAGATACAGTTGATGAGACTTATTTAAAAGTGAGTCAGCACTATAATGAAAATATCCAAAAAGTAGCGAGTCTGGAAGATATTAAAGATGACATTTTCAAATTTACAACCAACTTCACAGAAGAAACGCTGGAAGCTGGTGAAGCTTGGGTAAACGAACATGTTCCTGGTGTTAAGGCCATGACAACTGGCTTTGAATCCATTGATATTGTTCTGGACTATGTCGATAAGGGTGTGGCCATTGTTGAATTAGCTAAAAAACTTGGTATCACAATGGATCAGGTTATGGCTTTTGGAGACAATCTTAATGATTTACATATGATGAAGGTTGTGGGACATCCTGTAGCTCCTGAAAATGCACGACCTGAAATTTTAGAATTAGCAGAGACAGTGATTGGTCACCATAAGGACCAGTCGGTTATAGCTTATATGGAGGGCTTATAATGGCAGATATAAAATTGATCGCATTGGACTTGGACGGGACCTTGCTGACTACTGATAAAAGGCTGACGGATCGTACCAAGGCAACCTTGAAAGCTGCGCGTGATCGTGGTATCAAGGTCGTATTGACAACTGGTCGTCCCTTAAAAGCTATGGATTTCTTTCTCCATGAGCTAGGGACTGACGGCCACGAAGATGAGTATACGATTACCTTTAATGGAGGGTTGGTTCAGAAAAATACAGGTGAAATCCTTGATAAGACAGTCTTTTCATATGATGATGTGGCACGCTTGTATGAGGAAACAGAGAAATTATCACTGCCTCTTGATGCCATCTCAGAAGGAACTGTTTATCAAATCCAATCGGACCAAGAAAGTCTTTATGCCAAATTCAATCCAGCATTGACCTTTGTTCCAGTGGACTTTGAAGACTTATCTAGTCAGATGACTTACAATAAGTGCGTGACTGCCTTTGCTCAAGAACCCTTGGATGCAGCCATTCAGAAGATTTCTCCAGAATTGTTTGACCAATATGAAATCTTTAAATCACGCGAAATGTTGCTAGAGTGGTCACCAAAGAATGTTCATAAAGCAACAGGTTTGGCAAAACTAATCAGCCATCTTGGAATCGACCAAAGCCAAGTTATGGCTTGTGGTGACGAGGCTAATGACCTCTCTATGATTGAATGGGCAGGGCTCGGTGTTGCCATGCAAAATGCTGTTCCTGAAGTTAAGGCAGTCGCAAATGTGGTAACTCCTATGACCAATGATGAGGAAGCTGTCGCCTGGGTTATCGAAGAATATGTGCTAAAGGAGAACTAAGATATGGGATTATTTGACCGTCTATTCGGAAAAAAAGAAGAACCTAAAATCGAAGAAGTTGTAAAAGAAGCTCTGGAAAATCTTGATTTGTCTGAAGCTACTGAGCCTGCCCTTACAGAAGCTGAGGAAGTTCCTCAAGAAGAAGCAGAGGTTGAAAGTTCTGAATCAGCTGTGTTTGAAGAAGAGGAAAATCAAGACACAGTTGAAGAAAGTCTGGATTCAGAACCAACTGTAGAAGTTTCTCAAGAAGAAATAGAAGAATTTCCAAACTCAGAAGAAGTCACAGAGGAAGAGAATACGGAGCTCCTAGATACTGTAGAAGAAAATAATTCTGAAGTGCTTGAACCAGAAACGCCTCAAGTAGAAGAAACTGTTCAGGAAAAATATGACCGTAGTCTTAAAAAGACTCGTACAGGCTTTGGTGCTCGCTTGAATGCTTTCTTTGCTAATTTCCGTTCTGTTGACGAAGAATTTTTCGAGGAACTGGAAGAACTACTCATCATGAGTGACGTTGGTGTCCAGGTGGCTTCTAACTTAACAGAGGAGTTACGCTACGAAGCCAAGCTTGAAAACGCCAAAAAACCTGATGCACTACGCCGTGTCATCATTGAGAAATTGGTTGAGCTTTATGAAAAGGATGGCAACTATGATGAAAGTATTCACTTCCAAGATGGCTTGACAGTCATGCTCTTTGTCGGTGTTAATGGTGTCGGGAAAACAACTTCTATCGGGAAACTAGCCCACCGCTACAAACAAGCTGGTAAGAAGGTCATGCTGGTTGCGGCAGATACCTTCCGTGCAGGGGCGGTAGCCCAGCTAGCTGAATGGGGCCGTCGTGTTGACGTTCCAGTTGTGACTGGACCTGAAAAAGCTGACCCAGCCAGTGTAGTCTTTGATGGAATGGAACGTGCCGTGGCTGAAGGTATCGATATTCTTATGATTGATACCGCTGGTCGTCTGCAAAACAAGGACAACCTCATGGCTGAGTTGGAGAAGATTGGTCGTATTATCAAACGTGTTGTGCCCGAAGCTCCGCATGAAACCTTCTTGGCACTTGATGCATCAACAGGTCAAAACGCTCTTGTACAGGCCAAAGAATTTTCAAAAATCACTCCTTTAACGGGAATTGTCTTGACTAAGATTGATGGAACTGCTCGAGGTGGGGTTGTTTTAGCCATCCGAGAAGAACTCAATATTCCTGTAAAATTGATTGGATTTGGTGAAAAAATCGATGATATTGGAGAATTTAACTCAGAAAACTTTATGAAGGGTCTCTTGGAAGGCTTAATCTAATCAGAAGCAAAAATCCTGCAAGGTACAAACTTGCAGGATTTTTTTTTATTCTAAACGACCATCTTGACGATAGGCGATATCTGGTTGCCAAGTCCATTTGGCACCGAATTTTTCAAGTAAGTCAAAGCTTGCTTGAGGGCCCATGCTTCCAGCTTTATAGTCATGAAGTGGGGCACCATTTTCAGCCCAGAGCTCTTCGATACGGTCAATCAATTTCCATGACGCACCAACTTCATCCCAGTGGCTAAAGTTAGTTGAGTTGTTATTTAAGACATCATAAATCAATTTCTCGTATGGTTCTGGAGAAGCACCAGTTGCGGTCGCATCTGTGCGGTAATCAAGTGAGTTAGGAGCTAAGTTGAATTCTTCTCCTACTTGTTTCCCATTTAGGCTAAGAGAGAAGCCTTCTGTTGGCTGGATATAGATGGTCAAAATATTTGGAGCAAGTGGTTCTCCAAAGATAGAATCCATTTGTTTAAAGACGATGTTGACATGAGTTCCTTTTTCAGTCAGACGTTTACCAGTACGGAAGAAGAAAGGAACACCACGGAAGCGATCGCTGTCTACAAAGAAGGCACCAGATGCAAAGGTTTCAGTTGTAGATTCTGGATTCACATTTGGCTCACTACGATAAGAGATATATTTCATGCCATCAATCTTACCTGAACGGTATTGACCACGGATAAAGTGTTCTTTAAGCTCTTCATCCGTTGGATGATAGAGGTTTTTAAAGACCTTAATCTTTTCGGCACGAATCTCGTCTTTTGTGAAGCTTGCTGGCTTGTCCATAGCAAGGAGAGAAAGAAGTTGTAGTGTATGGTTTTGTACCATGTCACGGAGTGCACCAGATTGGTCATAGTAGCCACCACGTTCTTCTACACCCAAGCGCTCCGCAAAGGTAATTTGAACATTGTCGATAAAGTCCTTGTTCCAAACGTTTTCAAAAATCAAGTTTGCAAAGCGAACTGCAAAGATACTTTGGATCATTTCCTTACCAAGATAATGGTCAATACGGAAAATTTGTTCTTCGTCAAATGTTGCTAGGAGCTCGTCATTCAACTTGCTTGCAGTTGCGTAATCTGTACCAAATGGTTTTTCAACGATTAAGCGCTCAAAACCTTTACCATCCACAATATTTTCAGACTTGAGGTGTTTGGCGATAGTTCCAAAGAACTGAGGTGCCATAGACAAGAAGAAGAGCTTGTTGTGTTCAGCTTGGTACTTGTCATTTAGTTCAGCCTGCAATTGACGTAAAGCAATGTAGTGTTCTGTATCATTGACATCATGACTTTGATAGTAGAAGTGGCTAGCGAACTCTTGAGCCTGTTCGGTACTATCTGCCAAATCAAGGATGGATTCGACTACAACAGATTCAAAATATTCCTTGCTCCAAGGACGACGAGCAGTTCCAATGACTGCAAAGTGCTCGGAAAGATTGCCGGATTTATATAGTCTAAAAAGGGAAGGGTAGAGCTTGCGTTTAGCCAGGTCTCCACTCGCACCGAAAATTGTAACAATAACCTTAGATGACATCTAGCTACCTAATTTCTATTTTTATTCCTAGTCTTGCTAGGTATGAGGAAATCTCATTTCATAAACTTAATTCTAACATAATTTTCCGAAAAATCAAAAAATCCAATACGAGATAGAAAAAAACTGCAAGGAAATCCTTACAGTTTGAGTTTAGACGTTTAAGACCTTGTCCAAGAACTCTTTCAGACGTGGGTGTTGTGGGTTATCAAAGATTTGATCAGGTGTTCCGTCTTCAAGGAATTCACCGTCTGCAGTAAAGATAACGCGGTTAGCAACCTGACGGGCAAATCCCATCTCATGGGTTACGATAATCATGGTCATACCTTGCTCAGCCAATTCCTTCATAACGTTTAGTACGTCTCCGACCATCTCAGGGTCAAGGGCAGAAGTTGGTTCATCAAAGAGCATGATGTCTGGATTCATTGCAAGTCCACGAGCGATGGCTACACGTTGTTTTTGACCACCTGATAGGCTATCTGGGTTAGCATTAGCTTTATCTGCTAGCCCAACCTTGTCAAGCAACTCCATTCCCAATTTCTCAGCTTCTTCCTTAGTCATCAACTTGTGCTCAATAGGAGCAAAGGTAATGTTGTCCAATACAGACATGTGTGGGAAGAGGTTGAAGTGTTGGAACACCATTCCGATATTTTCACGGACGTGGTCAACGTTAGTTGTTTTTTCAGTTAAATCATAGCCGTTCACAGTGATGTGACCGCTAGTGACTTCTTCTAGAAGATTAAGGCTACGGAGGAAGGTTGACTTACCAGAACCTGAAGGACCGATGATACAAACAACATCTCCTTCATAGAACTTAGTCGTAATTCCTTTTAAAACCTCATTTTTTCCATAGTGCTTGTGTAAATCATTTACATCAATTTTTAGTTTTGCCATTAACGAATCCTCTTTTCTAAGCGTTTCGCTAGTCTAGTCAAAAGTGTGATAATTACAAGATAGAAGATAGCAAGGATTGCATACATCTTGAAACTTTGGTAGTTACGGGCAATGATAATCTTACCAGTTTGGAAGAGTTCAACCAAACCGATAGCAGATACGATGGTTGTATCTTTAAGTGCGATAACGAATTGGTTGACAAAGTTTGGCAACATCAATTTAGTTGCTTGTGGCAAGATAATCTTACGCATGGTTTTTCCATAAGAGATACCCAAGCTTCGGCTGGCTTCCATTTGACCAACTGGAACGGCCTGAATACCACCACGAACAATCTCAGCGATATAAGCAGCTGCATTGAGCGATAGAGCAATAGTACCGGCTACGAAGTCGTTAATTGGACTTTGTTGGCCTGTAATAGACTCGATGAAGTTTGGAATTCCCCAGAAGATGAAGGCTGCAAGAATCATCAAAGGAATACCACGGATAACGTCAACGAAAATCTCAGAAATCACACGAAGAGATTTGTAGGGGCTGACACTAAACATACCGAAGATAATCCCGATAACAATAGCAATAGCAAATGAGATAAGAGCTAGAGCAAGAGTGATACCAAGCCCGCTAAGGAGTTGTTTGTAGTTGTTTTGAAGCAAGCCCCAGATAGTTGTTTCATCAACAGTGCTTGTTGAAGCAGTTGAAGACTCACTAGCTAGGTATTTATCAAGAATCTTTTGGAATTCACCGTTTGCTTTAAGGTTAGCAAGTCCGTTGTTGAACATTTCAATCAATTCTGGATTTGCTCCTTTTTTAACGGCAAAGGCTGTTTCACCGATTGGAGTTCCAGCGATTGGTGTTTTCAATTTTTGCCCTTGGCTGATAGAATATTTGAGAACAGGCTCATCATCCATAACGGCGTCAATGGCACCAGTGTTTAAACTGTCATACATTGACGAACCATCAGCGAAAGTTTTGATTTTGTAGCCGTATTTGCTTTGATTTTCTGTTAGGAAGGTTTGAGAAGCAGTTCCGTTTTTAACACCGACTGTCTTTCCTTTCAAATCTTCATAAGAAGCAATGGTGCTTGATTCTTTGACACCAAGGATAGTATTAGCAGTGTAGTATGATTCTGAGAAGTCAAAAGTTGCCTTACGAGCATCTGTGACAGACATACCAGCAATGATACCATCAGCTTGTCCAGCTTGAACAGCACTGATAGCGGCATCGAAACCAGGGTTGGTGATTTCAATTTCAAAACCTTGGTCTTTAGCGATTGCCTTAATCAATTCCATATCAATACCAGTAAATTGGTTACTTGAGTTTTGGAAAACAAAAGGTGCAAAAGAAGAATCGCTGGCAATAATGTATTTAGCTTTAACAGGAATGGCTTTTAATCCTGCTAGAGTAGTTGTAGTTGGCACTGCTGAAGATGATGAAGCAGTCCATTTCTTGATGATTTTATCAAGACTACCATCTTTTTTCATTTCAGCCAAGGCTTGGTTAAATTCAGTGACTAGGTGCTCGTATTTGCTTCCTTTTTTAACACCGAAAGCAAAACTTCCTACAGCTTCACCATCCATTTCAATATGGAGGTCTTGACCTTGGTTAATGGCATATTCGATAACAGGTTTGTCATCCATCATGGCATCGATGGCACCAGCACTCAAGCTGTTGTTCATCAAATCACTAGTGTCAAATGTTTTAATAGTAAAGCCGTATTTATCTTTGATTGTTTCAAGAAAACGTTGAGCAGCAGTTCCGTTTTTAACACCAACGGTTTTGCCAGTTAATTGGTCATATTTACTAATCTTGTGTGCCTTTGTAGTTGCAATGACAACTTTTGTATCATAGTAAGTATCAGACATGGTGAAGACTTTTTCACGTTCTTTCGTCTTTGTCATCCCTGCCATGATAGCGTCAGCTTGACCAGCTTGAACCGCATTTACCGCTGCATCAAATCCAGGATAGGACATCTGAATGTTCCATCCTTTAATCTCAGCGACTTTGTTAATAATGTCAACATCAATTCCTTTATAAGTTTGATCTGAATCTTTAAACTCAAAAGGTGCATAGGCGGTATCAGATACAATCTTAATTGTTTCAGCTTTCGCAATACCTA
>CAJZLM010000028.1:0-9091 GCA_916050595.1 Streptococcus mitis
AAATTCATTTCACAAACTCTAAAGAAAAAACGTGATAAGTAAAGAAAATGAGAAAAAATTCACAAACAATAAAAAATTCTTTGTGAAATGTTTATGAAACTGTTTACAAAGTTGAAATAATGCGTTATAATAAACTTGTGAAAAAATTAACAAAGGATATCAATCCTTGAAAGCTATGGAGGAAAATATGGCTGATAAAAAAACTGTGACACCAGAAGAAAAGAAACTCGCTGCTGAAAAGCATGTCGATGGCTTGGTGCAAAAAGCTTTAGTTGCTCTTGAGGAAATGCGTAAACTCGACCAAGAACAGGTCGATTACATCGTAGCTAAAGCGTCAGTGGCAGCTTTGGATGCCCACGGAGAATTGGCTTTACATGCCTTTGAAGAAACAGGACGTGGTGTATTTGAAGATAAAGCAACTAAGAACTTGTTTGCTTGTGAACACGTAGTAAACAACATGCGCCACACTAAGACAGTTGGCGTTATCGAAGAAGACGATGTAACAGGTTTGACTCTTATTGCTGAACCAGTTGGTGTTGTCTGTGGTATCACTCCAACAACAAACCCAACATCAACAGCAATCTTCAAATCATTGATTTCATTGAAGACACGTAATCCAATCGTTTTTGCCTTCCACCCATCAGCTCAAGAATCATCAGCTCACGCAGCTCAAATCGTTCGTGATGCTGCGATTAAAGCAGGAGCTCCTGAAAACTGCGTACAGTGGATCACTGAACCATCTATGGAAGCAACTAGTGCCCTTATGAACCACGAAGGTGTTGCGACAATCCTTGCAACAGGTGGTAATGCCATGGTTAAAGCTGCATACTCATGTGGTAAACCAGCTCTTGGGGTAGGTGCCGGAAACGTTCCAGCTTATGTTGAAAAATCAGCTAACATCCGCCAAGCTGCACACGATATCGTCATGTCTAAATCATTTGACAATGGTATGGTCTGTGCATCTGAACAAGCGGTTATCATTGATAAAGAAATTTACGATGAATTTGTAGCAGAGTTCAAATCATATCATACTTACTTTGTAAACAAAAAAGAAAAAGCACTTCTTGAAGAGTTCTGCTTCGGCGTGAAAGCAAATAGCAAAAACTGTGCTGGTGCAAAATTGAACGCTGACATCGTTGGTAAACCAGCAACTTGGATTGCAGAACAAGCAGGATTTACAGTTCCAGAAGGAACAAACATTCTTGCTGCTGAATGTAAAGAAGTTGGTGAAAATGAGCCATTGACTCGTGAAAAATTGTCACCAGTTATCGCAGTTTTGAAATCTGAAAGCCGTGAAGATGGTATTACTAAGGCTCGTCAAATGGTTGAATTTAACGGTCTTGGACACTCAGCAGCCATCCACACAGCCGATGAAGAATTGACTAAAGAATTTGGTAAAGCTGTTAAAGCTATTCGTGTTATCTGTAACTCACCTTCTACTTTCGGTGGTATCGGGGACGTTTACAATGCCTTCTTGCCATCATTGACACTCGGATGTGGTTCTTACGGACGCAACTCAGTTGGGGATAACGTTAGTGCCATTAACCTCTTGAATATCAAAAAAGTCGGAAGACGGAGAAATAACATGCAATGGATGAAACTTCCTTCAAAAACATACTTTGAACGTGATTCAATTCAATACCTTCAAAAATGTCGTGACGTTGAACGTGTCATGATCGTTACTGACCATGCCATGGTAGAGCTTGGTTTCCTTGATCGTATCATCGAACAACTTGACCTTCGTCGCAATAAGGTTGTTTACCAAATCTTTGCTGATGTAGAACCAGATCCAGATATCACAACTGTAAACCGTGGTACTGAGATTATGCGTGCCTTCAAACCAGATACAATCATCGCTCTTGGTGGTGGATCACCAATGGATGCTGCTAAAGTAATGTGGCTCTTCTATGAACAGCCAGAAGTGGATTTCCGTGATCTTGTCCAAAAATTCATGGATATCCGTAAACGTGCCTTCAAATTCCCATTGCTTGGTAAGAAGACTAAATTCATCGCGATCCCAACTACATCTGGTACAGGATCTGAAGTAACGCCATTTGCCGTTATCTCTGATAAAGCAAATAATCGTAAATACCCAATCGCTGACTACTCATTGACACCAACTGTGGCAATCGTAGACCCTGCCTTGGTATTGACAATTCCTGGATTTGTTGCTGCGGACACTGGTATGGACGTATTGACCCACGCGACTGAAGCTTACGTATCACAAATGGCTAGCGACTACACTGACGGTCTTGCACTTCAAGCAATCAAACTTGTATTCGAAAACCTTGAAAGCTCAGTTAAGAATGCAGACTTCCACTCACGTGAGAAAATGCATAACGCTTCAACAATCGCTGGTATGGCCTTTGCCAATGCCTTCCTAGGTATTTCTCACTCAATGGCTCATAAGATTGGTGCGCAATTCCACACAATCCACGGTCGTACAAATGCTATCTTGCTTCCATACGTCATCCGCTACAACGGTACACGTCCAGCTAAGACAGCAACATGGCCTAAGTACAACTACTACCGTGCAGATGAAAAATACCAAGATATCGCACGCATGCTTGGACTTCCAGCTTCTACTCCAGAAGAAGGTGTGGAATCTTACGCAAAAGCTGTCTACGAACTTGGTGAGCGCGTAGGTATCCAAATGAACTTCAAAGCACAAGGTATCGACGAAAAAGAATGGAAAGAACATTCACGTGAATTAGCCTTCCTTGCTTACGAAGACCAATGTTCACCAGCTAACCCACGCCTTCCAATGGTTGACCATATGCAAGAAATCATCGAAGATTCTTACTATGGCTACAAAGAAAGACCAGGACGCCGTAAATAATTGTTTATCAGCCTAGAGGCAGGGAATCCCTGTCTCTTTTTTGTAAAATTGGAAGATTGAAAATAATTTTTATCTTTTCAATTTTCACTTTTCATCTGAAAAGGAAAGTGGGAAATGACTAGGTAGACAAAGAAAGACAGCAGTATAGGCTTTCAAAGGAGAAAGAAAAATAAGTGGGGTATAGATAAAAAACAACGCCCGTACTTGCAATTAAACTTAAATAGTTATATAATAGGTTTGTTGAAAGGTGATTTGTAGTGATTCAAGTTACTCTTTTCACAATAAAAATTTCATGATTTTCATAAGGAGGAAATCACTAATGGTAGTTAAAGTTGGTATTAACGGTTTCGGACGTATCGGTCGTCTTGCTTTCCGTCGTATCCAAAACGTAGAAGGTGTTGAAGTTACTCGCATCAACGACCTTACAGATCCAGTTATGCTTGCACACTTGTTGAAATACGACACAACTCAAGGTCGTTTCGACGGTACTGTTGAAGTTAAAGAAGGTGGATTCGAAGTTAACGGTAAATTCGTTAAAGTTTCTGCTGAACGTGATCCAGAACAAATCGACTGGGCTAACGACGGTGTAGAAATCGTTCTTGAAGCAACTGGTTTCTTTGCTACTAAAGCAGCTGCTGAAAAACACTTGCATGCTGGTGGTGCTAAGAAAGTTGTTATCACTGCTCCTGGTGGATCAGATGTTAAAACAGTCGTATTTAACACTAACCACGATATTCTTGATGGTACTGAAACAGTTATCTCAGGTGCTTCATGTACTACAAACTGCTTGGCTCCAATGGCTAAAGCTCTTCAAGATAACTTTGGTGTTGTAGAAGGATTGATGACTACTATCCACGCTTACACTGGTGACCAAATGATCCTTGACGGACCACACCGTGGTGGTGACCTTCGCCGTGCTCGCGCTGGTGCTGTAAACATCGTTCCTAACTCAACTGGTGCTGCAAAAGCTATCGGTCTTGTAATCCCAGAATTGAACGGTAAATTGGACGGAGCTGCTCAACGTGTTCCTGTTCCAGCAGGTTCTGTAACTGAGTTGGTAGCAGTTCTTGAAAAGAACGTTACTGTTGACGAAGTGAACGCAGCTATGAAAGCAGCTTCAAATGAATCATACGGATACACTGAAGATCCAATCGTATCTTCAGATATCCTAGGTATGTCTTACGGTTCATTGTTTGACGCAACTCAAACTAAAGTTCTTGACGTTGACGGTAAACAATTGGTTAAAGTTGTATCATGGTACGACAACGAAATGTCATACACTGCACAACTTGTTCGTACTCTTGAATACTTCGCAAAAATCGCTAAATAATTCATGAGTCGATAAAAAGCAAGGCCTCTGGTCTTGCTTTTTAAATATTTAAAAATGGATGACGCTATCATCCATTCTTTTTTAACTCTTTTTCAAAAGTATCTGATAGGGTAGTGAAGCTTAATTTCTCTAGAGTAAGCGGATGGGTAAAGGACAGTCGAAAGGCGTGGAGCATAAGCCGACTTGTTTTTGATTTACTATTATAGAGAGGGTCGCCTAAAATAGGGAAGTTATGATGCGAAAGGTGCACACGAATTTGATGGGTTCGCCCTGTCTTTAGTTTGCAACGAACCAAGGAAGTTTTGTTTGGGAATTGCTTTAATCTGCTTACATGTGTTTCAGCATATTGTCCATTTTTTGTATCAACTATTCGCTTTCTGCGGTCATGGCGATCACGTCCAATTTTGTCTTTGAAAACAAGTTCTTTGCTGTTGATATGTCCGTCGACCTGTGCCCAATATTCCCGAGAAATTTCTTTTTTCTCTAGTAAGCGATTGAGAATGGGCAGGATAAAAGGATTTTTGGCAAAGAGAACTAGACCACTGGTTTCCATGTCTAGACGATGAACGACATAGCAGGTTTGGCCAACATAGGCACTGACATGGTTAAGAAGGGCGATTTCGTTTGGCTGATTACCATGCGTTTTCATCCCCTCTGGTTTGCTTACAATAATCAAATGTTGATCTTGATAAACTTCCTGAACGAGGTTTGGGTTGCCCCAAGGAATTTCTTTTTTGGGATAATCTTCCTCGTCAAAAGTTAACTGGCAAATATCTCCAGGATTCACTACCTCGTTCCAGTGAACTTCTCGCTGATTAATCAAAATGTGTTTCTTGATTCTCAAAAAATGACGGATTTTTCTAGGGATGAGGAGTTGCTCCTCTAGTAATTGCTTTACCGTCATTTGAGGTAGAGAGTCTGGTAATGTAAATGTGAATTTCATACAGATATTGTAACAAAAAAAGCCCTATTTGGATAGGAAATAGCTAAATTCTTGTCTTCCTATGATGAAGATGATAAAATAAACGCATGAAATTAGATAAATTATTCGAGAAATTTCTTTCTCTTTTTAAAAAAGAAACAAGTGAATCAGAGGATTCTGGGCCTACTAGCTTGCGTCGTTCTCGCAGTGATCGAAAAAAATTAACCCAAGTGGGTCCGATTCGAAAATTCTGGCGTCGCTATCATCTAACAAAGATTGTCCTTATACTAGGTTTGAGTGCAGGCTTGCTGGTTGGAACCTATTTGTTTGCTGTAGCCAAGTCAACCAATGTTAACGATTTGCAAAATGCCTTGAAAACTCGAACTCTCATTTTTGACCGTGAAGAAAAAGAGGCCGGTGCCTTGTCCGGTCAAAAAGGAACTTATGTTGAATTGACTGATATCAGTAAAAATTTGCAGAATGCCGTTATTGCGACAGAAGACCGTTCTTTTTATAAAAATGACGGTATTAACTATGGTCGTTTCTTCTTGGCTATTGTCACTGCTGGTCGTTCAGGTGGTGGTTCTACTATTACCCAACAGCTGGCTAAAAACGCCTATCTATCACAGGATCAAACTGTCGAGAGAAAAGCAAAAGAATTTTTCCTTGCCTTAGAATTAACAAAAAAATATAGTAAGGATCAGATCTTAACCATGTACCTTAACAATGCCTATTTTGGAAATGGTGTGTGGGGTGTAGAAGATGCGAGTAAGAAATACTTTGGAGTTTCTGCGTCAGAAGTGAGTTTGGATCAAGCTGCGACTCTGGCAGGGATGCTGAAGGGGCCGGAACTGTATAATCCTTTGAATTCCGTAGAAGATTCTACCAATCGTCGCGACACTGTCTTACAAAATATGGTTGCAGCAGGATATATTGATAAAAACCAAGAAACCGAAGCTGCAGAAGTTGATATGACTTCGCAATTGCACGATAAGTATGAAGGAAAAATCTCAGATTACCGCTATCCTTCTTACTTTGATGCGGTGGTTAACGAAGCCGTTTCCAAGTATAATCTAACAGAGGAAGAAATTGTCAATAATGGCTACCGCATTTATACAGAGCTGGACCAAAACTATCAAGCAAATATGCAGGTTGTCTATGAAAATACAGCTCTATTTCCTAGGGCAGAGGATGGAACATTTGCTCAATCAGGAAGTGTAGCTCTCGAACCGAAAACAGGTGGAGTTCGTGGAGTTGTCGGTCAGGTTGCTGGCAATGATAAAACTGGATTCCGGAATTTCAACTATGCAACTCAATCAAAACGTAGCCCTGGTTCTACAATTAAGCCTTTAGTTGTTTATACGCCTGCAGTTGAAGCTGGCTGGGCTTTGAATAAGCTCTTGGATAACCATACCATGCAGTATGACAGCTATAAGGTTGATAACTATGCAGGGATCAAAACGAGTCGAGAAGTTCCTATGTATCAAGCCTTGGCAGAATCGCTTAATCTGCCTGCTGTTGCCACTGTTAATGATTTGGGCCTTGATAAGGCTTTTGAGGCGGGCGAAAAATTTGGACTCAACATGGAAAGGGTCGATCGTGTTCTTGGTGTCGCCTTGGGAAGTGGTGTCGAAACCAACCCTCTTCAAATGGCTCAAGCATATGCTGCCTTTGCAAATGAAGGTTTAATGCCGGAAGCTCATTTTATTAGTAGAATTGAAAATGCTAGTGGTCAGGTCATTGCGAGCCATAAAAATTCACAAAAACGGGTGATTGATAAGTCTGTAGCTGACAAGATGACCAGTATGATGTTGGGAACATTTACAAACGGAACAGGTATTAGTTCATCTCCTGCAGATTATGTCATGGCAGGAAAAACTGGTACAACTGAAGCTGTTTTTAATCCGGAATACACAAGTGACCAGTGGGTAATTGGTTATACTCCGGATGTAGTGATTAGCCACTGGCTTGGCTTTCCGACCACTGATGAAAATCACTATCTAGCTGGTTCTACTTCAAACGGTGCAGCTCATGTCTTTAGAAACATTGCTAATACCATTTTACCTTATACGCCAGGAAGTACCTTTACAGTTGAAAATGCTTATAAGCAAAATGGAATTGCACCAGCCAATACAAGAAATCAAGTACAGAGTAATGAAGAAAATCAGGCGGATAATAGCCTTTCTGATATTAGAAGTCGTGCACAAAATCTGGTAGATGAGGCTAGCCGTGCTATCTCGGATGCGAAGATTAAGGAAAAGGCTCAAACGATATGGGATTCGGTAGTCAATCTATTTCGTTAAGATGCTTGTCAAAGCCTAGCTTTCTTGTTATAATAGATAAGATGGAGGCGTTATGGCACTAAAAAAAGCAAGCCTAGCTTGTGCGGTTTGTGGTTCGAGAAACTATTCAATCAAGATCAGCGGAAACCCCAAGCCTACACGACTAGAAGTAAATAAATTTTGTAAACATTGTGGTAAGTACACTGCACACAAAGAAACGAGATAGGAGAGAGCGATGCGTTTTATTGGAGATATTTTTAGACTTCTTAAAGACACAACATGGCCAACTCGCAAGGAAAGCTGGAGAGATTTTCGTTCTATCATGGAATACACTGCTTTCTTTGTTGTGATTATTTATATTTTTGACAAGTTGATTGTTTCAGGTTTGATTCGATTTATTAACATTTTTTAGAAGACCTGTGGAGTTATTCACGCTAGAAATCTTCTATTATGAAAGGAAGTATCATGGATAGTTTTGATAAAGGATGGTTTGTCTTACAAACCTATTCTGGTTATGAAAATAAGGTAAAAGAAAATCTATTGCAACGTGCACAAACCTACAATATGTTGGATAATATTTTACGTGTTGAAATTCCAACACAAACAGTGCAAGTTGAAAAAAATGGAAAGAGAAAAGAAGTAGAAGAGAATCGCTTTCCAGGTTATGTTCTTGTGGAAATGGTGATGACAGATGAAGCTTGGTTTGTTGTTCGAAACACACCAAACGTTACAGGATTCGTCGGATCTCACGGAAATAGATCAAAACCAACTCCATTATTGGAACAAGAAATCCGTGATATCTTGGTTTCTATGGGACAAACTGTACAAGAGTTTGATATCGATGTTGAAGTTGGTCAAACTGTACGTATCATTGATGGTGCTTTTGCAGATTATACTGGTAAGATTACAGAGATTGATAACAATAAAGTGAAGATGATTATCTCTATGTTTGGTAATGACACAGTTGCAGAAGTAAACCTAAACCAAATTGCAGAATTATAACCCTGAGAGAGGCAAGACCTCTCTTTTTTGTGCAGTTGAGGAGCTAAAGGGTGCAGAATGGATGAAATGTGCCAAAAGTGTTTTTGAATTTGTTAGACTGTACACAGAAAGGGGAAGATTATGCTTAAAGAATTGTATAAAGAAGTCCAAGGAATTGTATATAAGTGTAGAAATGAATATTACCTTCATTTATGGGAGCTATCGGATTGGGACCAAGAGGGTATGATTTGCTTACATGAATTGATCAGTAGAGAAGAAGGGCTTGTAGAAGATATCCCACGCTTACGTAAATATTTCAAAACAAAATTCCGGAATCGAATTCTAGATTATCTCCGTAAACAAGAAAGTCAAAAACGTAGATATGATAAAGAACCATATGAAGAAGTAGGTGAGATTAGTCATCGTATAAGTGAGGGAGGACTCTGGCTAGATGACTATTATCTCTTTCATGAAACACTAAGAGATTATAGAAATAAACAAAGTAAAGAAAAACAAGAAGAGTTAGAACGTGTCTTAAGAGATGAACGCTTCCGAGGGCGTCAAAGAGTATTAAGAGACTTACGTATTGTGTTTAAGGAGTTTGATATCCGTACTCGGTAAGAAGCTATGTAAAAAAAATGAAAAAAGTTTAAAAAAAGTGTTGACAAAAAATAAAAAGCCAGTATAATAGTAAGAGTTGAAAATAACAACTCCGGTCCGTTGGTCAAGGGGTTAAG
>CAJZLM010000029.1:0-8997 GCA_916050595.1 Streptococcus mitis
AACATGTTTAACGATAGTGTTGGAGCAATCAATACCCAAGTTATCCCTCTCTTTGCTAAGGTTCTTCCTTTCCTTGATGGGGCTCTTATTCCTTGGAAAACAGACCCAACTTGGACTAAGATTGCCTTGATTATGATGCAGGGTTGGCTTGGATTCCCATACATCTACGTTTTGACCTTGGGTATCTTGCAATCTATTCCTAACGACCTTTACGAAGCAGCTTATATTGACGGTGCCAATGCTTGGCAAAAATTCCGCAACATCACTTTCCCAATGATCTTGGCTGTTGCGGCACCTACTTTGATCAGCCAATACACCTTCAACTTTAACAACTTCTCTATCATGTACCTCTTCAATGGTGGAGGACCTGGTAGTGTCGGAGGTGGAGCTGGTTCAACCGATATCTTGATCTCATGGATCTACCGTTTGACAACAGGTACATCTCCTCAATACTCAATGGCGGCAGCTGTTACCTTGATTATCTCTATCATTGTCATCTCAATCTCTATGATCGCATTCAAGAAACTACACGCATTTGATATGGAGGATGTCTAAGATGAATAACTCAATTAAACTCAAACGTAGACTGACTCAAACCCTTACTTACCTCTACTTAATTGGCCTATCAATCGTGATTATCTATCCACTTTTGATTACCATTATGTCAGCCTTTAAAGCAGGTAACGTCTCAGCCTTTAAACTAGATACTAATGTCGACCTCAATTTTGATAACTTTAAAGGCCTCTTCACTGAAACCTTGTACGGTACTTGGTACCTCAACACTTTGATTATCGCCTTGATTACCATGGTTGTGCAAACAAGTATCATCGTACTTGCTGGTTATGCCTACAGCCGTTACAACTTCTTGGCTCGTAAACAAAGTTTGGTCTTCTTCTTGATTATCCAAATGGTGCCAACCATGGCCGCTTTGACAGCCTTCTTCGTTATGGCGCTTATGTTGAACGCCCTTAACCACAGCTGGTTCCTCATCTTCCTCTACGTTGGTGGAGGTATCCCGATGAATGCTTGGCTCATGAAAGGCTACTTCGATACCGTGCCAATGTCTCTAGACGAATCTGCAAAACTAGATGGTGCAGGACACTTCCGCCGCTTCTGGCAAATTGTTCTTCCACTTGTTCGCCCAATGGTTGCCGTACAAGCTCTCTGGGCCTTCATGGGACCTTTCGGGGACTACATCCTCTCTAGTTTCTTGCTTCGTGAGAAAGAATACTTTACTGTTGCCGTTGGTCTCCAAACCTTCGTTAGCAATGTGAAAAACATGAAGATCGCCTACTTCTCAGCAGGTGCTATCCTCATCGCCCTTCCAATCTGTATTCTCTTCTTCTTCCTACAAAAGAACTTTGTTTCAGGACTTACAAGTGGTGGCGACAAGGGATAATATATCCCCGCCACCCTTTTTCATTTTATACTCTTCGAAAATCTCTTCAAACCACGTCAGTTGCATCTCCAACCTCAAAGCCGTGCTTTGAGCAACCTGCAGCTAGCTTCCTAGTTTGCTCTTTGATTTTCATTGAGTATTAGCGATTGCTACTGTAAATAATATCCTTGCGATAAGCAATTTATCTCCTAGACTTGAAATAAAGCACATTTCTCTATATAATAATACTCATATAGAAAACACCTTTTAGAAAGATACCTATGCTTCCATATCCATTTTCCTATTTTTCAAGTATTTGGGGATTTCGTAAGCCCCTGTCCAAACGTTTCGGACTCAACTGGTTTCAACTACTCTTTACCAGTATCTTCCTTATCAGCTTGTCTATGGTACCCATTGCCATTCAAAACAGCTCCCAGGAGACTTATCCGCTAGAAACCTTTATCGATAATGTCTATGTACCATTGACAGATGAAGTTGTCCAGGATCTCTCTGAGCATGCTAAAATTGTTGATGGTGACTTAACTTATACAGGAACTGCCAGTCAAGCGCCTTCTATTGTGATTGGTCCAAGTCAAAGCAAGGAGTTACCGAAGGACTTGCAACTGCATTTCGATACAAAAGAACTGGTCATCAGCAAGGAAAATAAGGAACTGACTCGCATCTCTTACCGAGCCATTCAGACTGAGAGTTTCAAAAGCAAAGACAGCTTGACCCAAGCGATTTCTACAGACTGGTACCAACAAAATCGTGTCTATATCAGTCTCTTCCTAGTTCTCGGTGCGAGCTTCCTCTTTGGTTTGAATTTCTTTATCGTCTCTCTAGGAGCTAGTCTTCTTCTTTATATCACTAAGAAATCACGCCTCTTTTCATTTAGGACCTTTAAAGAGTGCTACCATTTTATCTTGAACTGTTTAGGATTACCAACTCTGATTACACTTATTTTGGGACTCTTTGGCCAAAATATGTCAAACCTCATCACTGTACAAAACATTCTTTTTGTTCTGTATCTGGTCACTATCTTTTATAAAACGCATTTCCGTGATCCAGATTACCATAAATAGGAGATTTTTATGCCCGTTACGATTAAAGACGTGGCCAAGGCTGCTGGTGTTTCGCCTTCAACCGTAACCCGTGTTATTCAAAATAAATCAACCATTAGCGACGAAACTAAAAAACGTGTTCGCAAGGCTATGAAGGAGCTTAATTACCACCCCAACCTCAACGCTCGTAGCTTGGTAAGCAGTTATACCCAAGTTATCGGATTGGTTCTTCCTGACGACTCAGACGCCTTCTACCAGAATCCTTTCTTTCCATCAGTCCTACGTGGCATCTCTCAAGTCGCATCTGAAAACCACTATGCCATTCAGATAGCAACAGGGAAAGATGAGAAGGAGCGTCTTACTGCCATCTCACAAATGGTCTATGGTAAACGTGTAGACGGTTTAATTTTCCTTTATGCCCAAGAAGAGGACCCTTTGGTTAAGTTAGTAGCAGACGAGCAATTTCCTTTCCTTATCTTAGGTAAATCTCTATCTCCCTTCATTCCACTTGTCGATAATGACAATGTCCAAGCTGGTTTTGATGCGACAGAGTATTTCATCAAAAAAGGATGCAAGCGAATTGCCTTTATCGGAGGTACTAAGCGACTCTTCGTAACACAAGACCGTCTGACAGGTTACGAGCTAGCTCTAAAACAATACCAACTTCCTCTCGATACTAATCTGACTTACTTTGCTACTGAATTTCTTGAAGATAATGGTTATCGCTTTAGTAGACTTCTCTTCAAACACGATCCAAATATTGACGCTATTATTACCATTGATAGTCTCCTTGCTGCAGGGGTCTGTGATTACATCGCAAAACACCAACTGGATGTCCCTGTCCTCAGCTTCGACTCAGTCAATCCCAAGCTCAACTTGGCAGCCTATGTCGATATCAATAGTTTGGAGCTTGGTCGTGTTTCCTTTGAAACTATCCTCCAGATTATCAGCGATGCTAAAAGCAATAAGCAAATTTGTTACCGTCAGTTAATTGCCCACAAAATTATCGAAAAATAAAAACCAGCTCGCGCTGGTTTTTTTGATTACTAATTATCTGTTTCAACGAATCGTCCCAAAATATGGACATTCTCAGATACAGAGACAAAGGCGCTTGGATCCACCTGTTTCATAATCTGTTTAAATTCATTAAACTCTGCACGTGTAATGACAGTGATTAAAACTGCCTTTCTTTCGTGATTATAAGTTCCTTCCGCATCGTGGATCATAGTTGCTCCGCGGTGCAATTTTTTATGGATTTTTTCAATGACCTTGTCTGGATGATTGGTCACAATCATGGCCTGCATACGTTTTTGCTTAGTAAAGACAGCGTCTGTCACACGGCTAGAGACAAAGATGGTAATCATAGAGTAGAGAGCGTATTTCCAACCAAAGGTTAAACCAGCTATCAACATGATGGTCCCATTTACCAAGAAAGAAATACTGCCGACATTCTTACCTGTTTTCTTGCGAATGGTCAGACTGACGATATCCGTCCCACCACTGGAGATATTGTTTCGAAGAGCAAAACCAATCCCCAAGCCCATGACAACACCCCCAAAAAGGGCATTGATAATAGGATCCTCCGTTAAGGTCGCCACAGGAACAAACTGGATAAAGAAGGAACTCATGGACACCGTGATAAAGGTAAAGACCGTGAACTTATGGCCAATCTGATACCAGGCCAAGACCATCAAAGGAAAATTAATGGCGTAGAAGGTCAGCGAAATCGGAACATGAAAACCAAACCAGTGATTACTCAAGGCAGAGATAATCTGTGCCAGACCTGTCGCACCACTCGAATACACATGACCTGGTTGGAAAAAGAAATTGACCGCTACTGCTGATAAAAATCCATAGACCAGAGAGGCCGAAATCTTCTCATCATATTTTTCGCGAGAGATGCTTTGTAAGACACGTAAAATTTTTATCTGATAAGCAAAGCGACGCAGATAATAGCGCCACCGCTTAATTCGTTTTGCTTGTTTCATCTTCTTCTACTTGTAAGCTGAGTTCCTCTAGTTGTTTGAGAGCTACTGTTGAAGGAGCTTGTGTCATTGGGTCAGTTGCCTTGTTGTTCTTAGGGAAGGCAATGACTTCACGGATATTTTCTTCTCCTGCAAGCAACATGACAAAACGGTCAAGACCGATAGCCAAACCACCGTGTGGTGGGAAACCATAGTCCATGGCTTCAAGAAGGAATCCAAACTGGTCATTTGCTTCTTCAGCTGAGAAACCAAGAGCCTTGAACATGCGTTCTTGAAGGTCTTTTTGGTTGATACGAAGGCTACCACCACCAAGTTCATAACCGTTTAAGACGATATCATAAGCAATGGCACGAACTTTAGCCAAATCACCTTCTAGTTCGTGAGCAGTTTCTTCCTGTGGAAGTGTAAATGGATGGTGGGCGCTCATGTAACGACCTTCTTCTTCAGACCATTCAAACATTGGCCAGTCAACAACCCAAAGGAAGTTGAATTTATCATTATCAATCAAACCAAGCTCTTTGGCAATACGTCCACGAAGGGCACCAAGCGTTGCATTAGCCACTTCAAGCGTATCCGCCACAAAGAGAACCAAGTCCTTATCTTCAAGAGCAAGCGCTGTTGTCAATTCTGCTTGGATGCTAGTCAAGAACTTGGCAACTGGTCCGTTTAATTCTCCATCAACCACCTTGACCCAAGCAAGACCTTTGGCACCATATTGTTTGGCTACTTCCGTCATCTTGTCGATGTCTTTACGTGAGTAGTTGTCCGCTGCGCCTTTGACTACAATGGCTTTTACAGCAGGTGCTTCTGAAAAGACTTTAAAGTCTACACCTTTGACTACTGCTGTCAGGTCCTGAAGCAACATGTCAAAACGGGTATCTGGCTTGTCAGAACCGTAAAGAGCCATAGCATCATCGTATTTCATACGAGGGAATGGAAGCGTCACTTCGATGCCTTTAGTTTCTTTCATCACGCGCGCAATCAAGCCTTCTGTGATATCTTGGATTTCTTGCTCAGTAAGGAAAGATGTTTCCAAGTCAACCTGTGTGAACTCAGGCTGGCGGTCACCACGCAAGTCCTCGTCACGGAAACATTTAACGATTTGGTAGTAACGGTCAAAACCAGCATTCATCAATAACTGCTTAGTGATTTGCGGACTTTGAGGAAGCGCGTAAAAATGCCCTTTATTAACACGAGATGGCACCAAATAGTCACGCGCCCCTTCAGGCGTTGACTTAGAAAGGAATGGTGTCTCCACGTCGATAAACTCCAACTCATCCAAGTAGTTGCGGATAGAGTGGGTCACCTTGGCACGAAGTTTAAGATTTTCCAACATTTCTGGACGACGAAGGTCAAGGTAACGGTAACGCAAACGTGTATCGTCATTGGCCTCAATGCCATCCTTAATCTCAAATGGGGTTGTCTTAGCTGTATTCAGCACTGTCAGAGCTGTCACGTTTAACTCAACTGCACCAGTTGGTAACTTATCATTGGCTTGCTCACGCGCAGCGACCTGTCCAGTCACCTCGATAACAAATTCGCTACGAAGGCTTTCAGCTGTTGCCATGACCTCTGCAGATACTTTTTCAGGGTTGATAACCAACTGCATGATCCCTTCACGGTCACGAAGATCGATAAAGATCAAACCACCAAGGTCACGACGACGGCCAACCCATCCTTTCAAGGTTATTTCTTGTCCGATGTGTTCCTCACGAACACGACCAGCATACATACTACGTTTCATGTTTTCTCTCCTCTTTTATTCTGTTACTATTTTACCATAAAAGCGCAGGCTCTTCATGAAAATCAGCAGAAAAGTTTGTCAGTCTTTAAAAATCAGGTAAAGTCCCTAAAAATTAGCGCCCATACAAAAATCCGATGAACTTCATCGGACTCTTTTATTTTGAATTGTTGCCTGCTTTACGCTTTTCAGCAATTTCAGCTGCCTTTCGAGGCAAGACAATTTCCGTTGTATAAGCTGTCCCAAAGCGCAAGACTCCTGCAATAGGGGCAAAGACAACTGCTAGATAGTTGTAGAAGAAATCGCCCTTAAAGGCATAAGCTAGCGCTCCAATGATGAAAAATAGAACAACTGCTTGAATCACTGCTAATAAAATTACTCGTTTCATGTGACCTCCTGACTCTATTATAGCATGAGAATCATCAAAAAGCTGACTAAATTATTCAAAGCGTGGAGAGAAATACTGTAGACCAGACCTTTTCTGCTAATATAAGCCAAGCCCAAGCTAAAACCAAGACTAGCATAAACTAAAAACTGTTGCAAAGTTCCTGGAGAATGAATCAAGGCAAACAGAACACTCGATACCAGAAGGAAAAGCAGAGTTTGTTTGCTATTGTCCTGCTTAGGAAAGAGATAGCGTGCTAACATCCCTCTAAAGATAAGTTCTTCCGTCAAAGGAGCAAAAATAACGACCGCAAAGAATGAGAAAAGTGGTTGAGACAAGGTCAAGTCTATCGCTATTTGCTGATTTACTGAAGGATCATTTGGCAAGAAAAACTGGATAACCAGAGATAAGAACCAAACCAAGGCAGGAAGCCAAATAAATCGGTTGAAGCCACTCTTCTCAATATGGACAGGACCTTTCTGATACCATTTGTAAATGCCGTACACATAAACTCCAGCTAAAGCTACATAGAGCAAGGTCACAGCATAGGGGGAAGCGCCTAGATTCAAAGCTTCTACAGCCCCACTCTGAACGGTCCCATAGATAAACAAAAAAGATAGAAAGGCTAGTAAAAACCAGCCGAGGTTTTTAAGTAGTTTCATATAAATCTCCTATTTGAAATAACGTTTTACCATAGGTATTTGCATCACATTGATATAAACATGGATGGCTCCGACAAGCAAGAAAGCTAGTAGCTGAATCTTTCCTGTCAAGAAAGAAATGATAAAAAGAAAAATATATAAGATTGGTAAGACATACTGATTTAATTGGAATAAAATCCGAAAACTCTGTTCCAAATTAGCCTGGCGCTCCCCTTCATCGTAAGAATTGACATAATCTAAGATATCCTTTGGCATAGAGAAAAATACCATATCAAACTGGCGAACAATCGCAATGGTTTTATAAAAATATTTTTGAGCATTAAAAGTCAACACTAATCCCAAAAAAGAAAGAGATAAGGTTAGATTGCTTCTATTTAGTATAACCACTTCACTTGCTGAAATGAAGAGAGCCAATAAAATCGCTACGCTTGTAATATTAAAAGCAATGGTTCCAAACTCAAGATTCCGGTACATTTGCACATAATAGGTTTCATTCAGGTCATCATCCATTTCCTCTTGATACAAGGAATGAAATTTTCTGCTTTTCTTTAAGAAATTGAACGTCAAAAGAATGCTAATGAAACCTAACAGTAAACAAATAGTTGATATCCAGGGGATCAAGACTTTTACATCTAAAATAACTTCGTAGGATTCGGCACCGGCCTTAAACATCCCTACAAAACCGCCCAAGAAACCTCCTAAGACAACAGACATTAAAAATAACAATCCACCTTTATTTTTCTTTTTCATTTTCATTCTCCTTTTTCACTTGCTAGATTGTTTACTTTCTTTTCAATCCATTCAATTACTGGGATGAGGACAAAGTAGGCCCAAATAAATTGGTTACTTTGATATGGATTAAACCAGCCTAAGTCTATCCCAATCAATAGAAGCACGCTGACTAATAGAGCTGTGACCACTACATAATAAATCACTTTAAACTTATTCATCACTCGTCCTCCTCCAAGCGAAATACCGATTCGACTGTTTCGTTGAAAATTTGAGATATTTTCAGGGCAATGATAATGGACGGGGTGTATTCGTCCCGTTCTAGTAGGCTAATGGTCTGTCTGGAAACCCCTGCCAGCTTGGCTAGGTCGGTTTGATTGAGACCATCGCGAGCCCGAAGCTCTTTTAGACGATTTTTTAGTTGCATGTTACACACCTACTCTCCGTCAAATTCAACGGCTTGGATATCCTCAATACGTTGCAACTTGAATTTTTCTTTTCCATTTTTATCAATATGACGTAGTTTGACCCATTCCTCATCAACATCCACAACTTCCCAGTTATCTGGCCCAATATACACTCCCGTTATAATTGGTTTCTTTCCAATCATTTCTTGCAATAATCTCGACATTTCTGCGTTTCCTTTCTCTTTTCGCTCAAGCTTTTTGATTTTATTCTCTAGTTTCTTGATTTTTTTAGAATTATTAGAATAAAAGAAAATCATAAATAGTATAAATACTAGTAGCCACATCATAGCCCCTTTCTGATTCCTATTTCTTAACTTGAATTTATTGTAACATATCTTTTTCTTTTTGACAAGCATATTTGTCAAAAAGTTTATGATTTTTGTCATTTTGCAAAAGAAAAAGGTCAGGAATAAGATCCTGACCAGTTTTAAATACTATTAAAAGCCTAATTTTTCAAAGATTTCTGAGAAATTTTGATTGATAGCATCAAGTGACACTTGAACTTCTTCTCGGGTTTGGTTGTTCTTGACCGTTACTTGTCCGCTTTCGACTTCGCTTTCTCCGAGGGTGATGAGGGTCTTAGCCGCAA
>CAJZLM010000030.1:0-8913 GCA_916050595.1 Streptococcus mitis
AAATCGCCCTCATCATCGGAAATGAAGGAAAAGGCATCTCTAGCAACATCAAAAAACAAGTTGATGAGATGATTACCATTCCTATGAATGGACATGTTCAAAGTCTCAATGCCAGTGTTGCTGCAGCCATTCTCATGTACGAAGTTTTCCGAAATAGACTATAAAAAAAGTTTCCAGTCATCTGATTGGAAACTTTTTTATGATTAACTATGTTCTGTGATAAATTTATAAGCTTCTTGACCAGCGATAGCTCCATCTCCAACTGCTGTTGTCACTTGACGAAGGTCTTTCTGGCGAACATCTCCAACTGCAAAGATACCGTCAACTGCAGTTTTCATGTGGTTATCTGTCACAATCCAACCTGCCTGATCTTGAATATTTAATTCTTTAACAAAATCGCTAAGAGGGTCCAAGCCAACATAGATAAAGACACCACCGAAGGCTTGTTCTGTCACTTGACCTGTTTTCACATTTTCAAATACGACAGATTCTACTCGGTTTTCACCCTTGATTTCCTTCACTACAGAATCCCAGATAAAGCTGATTTTCTCATTCGCAAAGGCGCGGTCTTGTAAAACCTTTTGAGCACGAAGTTGGTCACGACGGTGAACAATGGTAACAGTCTTAGCAAAACGAGTCAAGAAGATGGCTTCTTCAACAGCTGAATCTCCACCACCGACTACCAACAAATCTTGGTCACGGAAGAAAGCACCATCACACACGGCACAGTAAGAAACACCACGACTGTTCAGTTCTTCTTCTCCAGGTACTCCCAAAGGACGGTGTTTAGAACCAGTTGCTACGATAACTGTACGTGTTTCATACGCTTGGTCATCAGTAATCACTTTCTTAAAATCACCATGGTCTTCGACATTCTCAACATAACCATAGATGTGCTCAACACCAAGATTTTCAAGCGGTTCAAACATCTTTTCTGCCAATTCTGGCCCACTAATATTAGCGTATCCAGGGTAATTTTCAATATCAGATGTATTATTCATCTGACCACCTGGCAGACCACCTTCAATCAAGGCTACTTTCAGATTGCTTCGAGCAGCATACAAGGCTGCAGTCATTCCTGCAGGTCCAGCACCGATAATAATAGTATCGTACATATAGTTTCCTTCTTTCTTGTTGTAACTATCTTTATTCTAACTCTTTCTTGTCAATCATGCAAGGATTATGCCTTGAAAACAAGAATTAAACTCATAACCGCAAAGGATAATACTGGAACAACCAAGACACCAATCATAATCATATCATAGAGATGGGCTTGGCGAGCCTTGGCTGTCTTATCAACTCCCGACATGGCTCTCAGTCCAATCCAAATCCCTAAAAAAATCAGGACGAGGATGGTGGTCAAGATCAAACTCTCGAAATATAAAGAAAATAGTTGCAGTAGCATGATTTCTCTCATTTCTATCTTTTTTAAAGAGTAAACTCAGCTAGTCCAGCTAACTGAGTTTTTCTTTATCTATTATATCAAATATAAGTCCGTTTGTAACTAGCGAAGAATTCTTTTGTTCGCTCTTCTTTAGGATGGTGGATAATCTCATCCGGTGTTCCAGACTCAATGATTTTCCCCTTATCTAGGAAAAGAATCTTATCAGCCACTTGGGCTACAAAGGACATGTCATGACTGACCAAAATCATGGTTTGACCTGACTTAGCAGCATCTGCAATAGATTTTTCTACTTCACCAACCAATTCTGGGTCAAGGGCTGAAGTTGGTTCATCCAAGAGCAAAACATCTGGTTTCATAGCGAGCGCACGCGCTAAGGCAACCCGTTGCTTCTGTCCACCTGATAAATGGCGAGGGTAATGGTTTTCACGGTCAGAAAGCCCAACCTTAGCCAACTCTTCCTTGGCAATCTTAGTCGCTTCTTGGTCAGATAATTTCTTGACAACAACCAAGCCTTCTTTCACATTATCAAGTGCTGTACGGCGTTCAAATAAATTAAACTGTTGGAAAACCATAGACAGCTTGCGGCGTAGGGCAAGGATTTCTTCTTGAGTGATTTTAGAAAAATCAACTGAAAAATCATCAATCTGAATAGAGCCACTGTCAGGTGTTTCAAGATAATTGAGACTGCGAAGGAAGGTTGATTTTCCAGCTCCTGAAGAACCAATCAAGGCTACAACTTCCCCTTTTTGAATATCCAAGTTCAGATGATCCAAGACAGTCTGTCCTGAAAAGGATTTGCTTAAATTCGAAATCTTAATCATTAACGAAGGTCTCCTTTCACATCTGTTTGCACTGTATCGGGTGCAGAAATAGCCATTTTTCTCTCGATGAAACGACCAAGGCTTTCAATTCCGATATTGACTACCCAATAAACAAGGGCAACGGAGATAAAGCGTTCAAAGTAGCGGTAATCAGCTCCACCCAAAATCTGAGCTTGGGCAAAGACTTCCACAACACCCGCACTAAAGGCTAGGGAAGTTCCCTTGGTCAAGCCGATGAGGGAGTTAATTAAGGTTGGAGTAGCCACAACGGCCGCATTTGGAATAATCACGCGACGATAAACTTGCGCTCGGGTCATCCCCAGACTGCGTGCCGCCTCAATCTCACCAGGATTGACTGAGAGAATGGCTGCACGAATGGTTTCACTAGCATAAGCTGCTTCATTAAAGGCAAAGGCGACAATTGCAAAAGCAGCGGCTGGAATCGCATTGATATTGAAACCAGTTCCCCATTGCTGATTGAGAGCTTTCAAAGCCAAAGGAATTCCGTAGTAGGTCAACATGAGTTGCACCAAAATCGGTGTCCCTTTTAAGAAGCTAACAAAGAAGGCCTGCAAGGGGTATAAAATTTTGACACGATTGATCTTCACAATGGCAAAAAGAAGCGCCAAAACCAAGCCAAAAAGAGCACCACCAATGGTCAACATAATCGTTGTTGGAAGTTGTTGGACAATTCTAGGGATTCCATCAAAGACCGAACGCAGGCTAAACAGCTTGCCATCCGGAATCAATTGCATCAAGTTTTGGTACCAATCTGATGCTAAAATCGTTGTAACATTCATAAAAACATCCTCTCCTGATAATGATTCATTCTACCATACTTCTGCCGTCAATGAAATTATTTGCTACGGTCAGATACAGACTTTGTCTACCTACTAGTTTATCATACTTTAAAACAGGGAGGTTATATATTTTATCTATCAAAGAGATAGATAAAAACTATTTCAATCCCAATTCTTCATAAGGTTTTCGATAACCGATTTGCTTAACAGTTCCATTTTCTACTAAAATCGGCCGTTTTAACAACATACCGTCGCTTGCTAGCAACTCAGCTGCTTCTTGGTTTGACAGACTTCCTACCTTATCTTTCAGCCCCAATTCACGGTATTTGATCCCACTGGTGTTGAAAAATTGCTTTAGCTCGAACCCTGAGGTCTCTAGCCAATTTAAAATGACTTCTTGGCTGGGTGTTTCTTCTACGATGTGAACAGCTTTGTAGTCCACACCGAGTTGGTTTAATTCTTGTTTTGCTTTTTTACAAGTTGAACATTTTGGGTATTCGATAAATTCTAACATGTCTTTCACTCTCTATTATATATCTCTAAAATCTGCGCCTTCATGCTCCAAGAGCCAAGCTTTCTTTTCCACTCCTGCAGCATACCCTGTCAGACGCTTGCCTGCTCCTAGCACACGATGACAAGGTACTAGGATAGACCAAGGATTGCGCCCCACTGCTCCACCAATTGCTTGAGCAGAAGCCACTTGCAAATCTTTTGCTATTTGCCCATAGGTCACTGTCTGACCATAAGGAATTTCCTGTAAATAGGACCAAACTCTCTTTTCAAAATCCGTTCCGATTGGAGCCAAGGGCAAGTCGGATAAATCCTGAGGCTTGCCTTTAAAGTAAGCATCTAAGCAAGCAATAACTGGATCTAAAATGGGATGACTAACAACTGCTTCTATCGTTTCATCTCCTAGTCCCCTCTCAAAATGCTTCTGCTCCTGAACCCAAATGCCATACAGATATTGCTCGTCGGCAACCAAAGACAAGGTTCCTATTGGCGAAAAGTAGAGCTTTTTTACGTACTTCTTTTGCATTATTTCTTCAATTTTTGATAGGCCAAACGTTCGCCATCAACTGGAACCTTACCAACCTGTTTAAAACCGAGTTTTTCAAAGATATGCTGCATGGCCTTGTTTGCAACATGCGTATCTGAGCGAAAATCTAGGTAGTCAAAACCTTCAATCAAGCCCTCTAAAAAGGTTTGAGCAACTCCCTGTCCCTGCACATCTGCTGCCACAGCAATACGGTGAAAGACTATGTACTCTGACTCTCCAGCTTGCCATTTTCCTTCATAAATGGCTTCATAGACTGCCTCTGGACTCTTGGTCACAGCTGCATAAGCTAGTAGTTCTCCCTCTTCCAAGGCTACGTAGGCTTGACCCGAGATAATATCTTCAATAATAATATCAGCATTTGGATAGCCATTTTGCCACTGGTCACTACCAGCATCTGCTAAACATTTTTTAGCATCTTCCATCACCTGCATGATGGCATCTACTTCGTTTGGAAAAGCTAAACGAATCTCCATCTTTTCTCCTCATTTCTGACTAGTTTCTCCCATCATAGCATAATTTAAGCCTTTTCACAAGCAGTTAAAACTTGACTTTCTATTTTTGTTATTTTATAATCTAGTTATTAAAACTAGATAAAAAGGAGTTGAAAATGAAAACTACCTTTTCCTACCCAAAATGGGCAGAAATTCCAAACATTGACCTCTATCTGGACCAAGTTTTGCTCTATGTCAATCAGGTCTGCGCTCCTGTCTCTCCAGATAAAGACAAATGCCTAACAGCATCTATGGTCAACAATTATGTGAAACATGGTTACCTGACAAAGCCTGACAAGAAAAAATACCAACGCCAACAGATTGCCCGTCTGATTGCTATCACAACACTCAAGTCTGTATTTTCTATTCAAGAAATAGCACAGACACTTAATACTCTGCAAACTCAAGCAAGTTCAGACCAACTCTACGATGCTTTTGTGGACTACATGAACCAAGGAGTTGACCCAGCTAACCCTATCATCCAAACCAGCTGCCAAACTGTTAAACTCTATCATCAAACTCTAGCCTTAATCCATCATACTCAAGAGGAGGTAATCCAATGAACACTAGTCTTAAACTCAGCAAACAACTCAGTTTTGGAGAGGAGATTGCTAATAGCGTGACCCATGCCGTAGGTGCAGTCATCATGCTCATCTTACTCCCTATTTCATCCACCTATAGTTATGAAGCACACGGTTTTTTATCATCTATCGGCGTTTCCATTTTCGTTATTAGTCTCTTTCTCATGTTTCTATCATCCACCATTTATCACTCTATGGCCTATGGTTCGACCCACAAATATGTCTTGAGAATCATTGATCATTCTATGATTTATGTTGCTATTGCAGGCTCATACACGCCCGTCGTCTTGACCTTAATGAATAACTGGTTTGGCTATCTAATTATTGCCATCCAATGGGGAACGACCATCTTTGGTATTCTCTATAAAATCTTTGCTAAAAAGGTCAATGAGAAATTCAGCCTTGCCCTTTACCTGATTATGGGCTGGTTGGTTCTAGCTATCATTCCTGCCATTATCAGTCAAACGACACCAATTTTCTGGAGTCTCATGGTAACTGGCGGACTCTGTTATACAGTTGGAGCTGGATTTTACGCCAAGA
Source organism: Streptococcus mitis (assembly GCA_916050595.1). Taxonomy (GTDB): domain Bacteria; phylum Bacillota; class Bacilli; order Lactobacillales; family Streptococcaceae; genus Streptococcus; species Streptococcus mitis_CY. The sequence goes on from CAJZLM010000030.1 coordinate 5,696, forward strand.
AAAAACCTTATTTCCACATGATTTGGCATCTCTTTATCCTAGCAGCATCTGCCCTCCAATACATAGCCATTGTTTATTACATGTAAAAAAGTTGAGAAATTCAATCTCAACTTTTTTCTTTACACATATTGATAAAGTACTGGTGCAAGCGCACATCATCAGTCAATTCTGGATGAAAAGAAGTTACCAACATATTTTTTTCTTGGGCTGCAACGATTTGATTATCAACTGTTGCTAGAATTTCTACATCTTCTCCAACACTGCTGATAATTGGACCACGGATAAAGGTCATTGGAATCTGACCAACTCCCTTACATTCTGCTTCCGTGTAGAAACTTCCTAATTGGCGCCCATAGGCATTGCGCTCAATCACCATATCCATAGTTCCTAGATGACTATCTTCCTGAGAAGCAATTTCCTTAGCCAGCAAAATTAAACCCGCACAGGTTCCAAATACTGGCAAGCCAGATAGAATTGCTTCTCGAATGGGAATCAGCATGTCCTGCTCACGTAAGAGCTTGCCCATGGTTGTAGATTCCCCACCAGGAAAGATCAAACCCGACAAATCACTCTGATGTTGCTGAAAATCCTCTAAATTTCTGATTTCAACACTCTCGACACCTAATTGATCTAGAACTTTTGCATGTTCTGCAAAGGCCCCTTGCAAGGCCAATATTCCGATTTTCATCTATTTTCCTCGCTCAGCCATGAGAATTTGGATTTCATTTTCATTAATACCAACCATGGCTTCTCCTAAATCTTCAGAGATTTGAGCCAAAATTTGAGGATTTCGGAAGTTAGTCACAGCCTTAACAATGGCACTGGCTCGTTTAACAGGATCTCCTGACTTGAAAATACCTGAACCGACAAAGACACCTTCTGCTCCTAATTGCATCATCAACGCGGCATCTGCTGGCGTTGCAACACCTCCAGCCGCGAAGTTTACAACAGGCAATTTTCCATGTTCATGGACGTATTGAACCAATTCTACAGGTACTTGCAAGTCCTTAGCAGCAACATAAAGTTCGTCCTCTCGTAAGTTTTGAATACGGCGAATTTCCTGATTCATCATACGCATATGACGAACAGCTTGGACGATATCCCCTGTCCCAGGTTCTCCTTTTGTACGAATCATAGAAGCACCTTCAGCGATACGACGCAAGGCTTCACCCAAGTCCTTAGCTCCACAGACAAAAGGAACTTGGAATTCTTTCTTGTCCACATGGAAACGGTCGTCAGCTGGAGATAAAACTTCACTCTCATCGATATAGTCAATTTCAATAGCCTCTAAAATCTGAGCTTCAACAAAATGCCCGATTCTGACCTTGGCCATTACTGGAATGCTAACCGCTTCTTGGATTTCCTTAATCATCTTTGGATCACTCATACGGGAAACCCCACCAGCTGCACGAATATCAGCCGGAATCCGCTCCAAGGCCATTACAGCTGCCGCACCAGCAGCTTCTGCAATACGGGCCTGTTCAGGATTCTGAACGTCCATGATAACCCCACCTTTGAGCATCTGTGCCAAGTTTTTATTTAGTTCATAACGATTTTCAGTCATTTCTTAATCCTCATCATTTGTATTGGTAGCTACCATTTCATTTTAAGCCAGATTAGAATGAAGTACAAGATAAAAAAAACGTAATTGTATGGGTACAGAATAGTTAAAAAACTATCTGACCTTAACTTAAGGCCAGATAGCTCATCAAATTTTATTTTTCAGCTGTAAGTGCAGCCATTGTGATGTAGTTGTATGGTTTGTTGAAGTGTGGCAAGAAGAATAGGTCTGTCAATGCCAATTTATCAATTGTCACATGCTCTTGGATAGCAAGTGAGAACATGTGGATTCCCATGCTGATTGCAGAATCGTGTGAAACCATTTGTGCACCAAGAATTTCACGGCTATCTTTGTCAAAGACAATCTTAATGGCTACTTCATGGTTATCATGTTTCATGAATTCTGGTTTTTGAAGATCGTTAAAGCCTGTTTCAGTTGCATTGTAACCAGCAGCTTTAGCTTTTTCAAGAGTCAAACCAGTTGAAACCATATGAAGACCGTAGATAGAGATACCGTTTGATCCTTGCACACCAATTCCTTCCAATTCATGTCCACAAGCGTTGTAAGCACCAACGATACCAGTACGAACAGCATTTGAAGCAAGGGCGATGTAACTTGTATCTTTACGAGCGTTGTCATAAACAGTCGCACAGTCACCAACGGCAAATACACCTGGAAGTGAAGTTTCTTGTTTCTTGTCTACAAGGAAGGCACCGTTGCGGAAGAGTTCAATTTTTCCATCAGCAAGGGCTGTGTTTGGACGGAAACCAACTGCAAGAACAACCATATCCACATCAAAGCTTTCTTTGTCAGTAATCAAGCGTTCAACTTTACCATCACCTTCGATTGCTTTAACAGTTTGACCAAGAGCCAAGCGGATGTTGTGGTCTTCCAAGTTCTTCGCCATCATTTGTGTGAAGTCTTTGTCGTAGTATCCGTTCAAGACAGTATCTACGATGTCAACAAGGACAACTTCTTTTCCAAGACGCTCAAAAGCTTCAGCAAGTTCAACACCGATGTATCCACCACCAACAACGGCGATACGGTCAAGGTGTTGGCTCTTGTCAGCCAATTTATGAATCACTTCTTCAGCATTTTGGTACAATTTAACGAATTGTACGTTTTCAAGAGTTGCTTTAAATTCACGGTTTCCTTTAACAATTTCAACACCTTCGATTGGTGGCAAGATTGGTGTAGAACCTGTAGCGAAAATCAATTTTTCGTATGATTCTTTGTGCTCTTTTCCTTCAACTTCCGCTGTAACTACTTTGTTATCATAGTCTATTGAAAGAACTGGTGAATTCATGTATACCTTAGCACCTTTAGCTTCCAATTTTTCTTTATCAGAATAGAACAAGCCTTCAGCACCGTCAATTTGTTCACCAATCCAGAGGGCCATTCCACATCCTAGGAAAGAAATGTTAGAGTTTTGGTCAAATACAACGATTTCGTTCTCATTTCCAAAGTTATCCAACATAGTGTTAATACATGCTGTACCAGCGTGGTTAGCACCAACTACAACGATTTTACTCATAGAAAAATTCCTACCTTCAATTTTAAATTTACCTTTCTAGTATAACATTTACTGTTAGCGTTTACAAGAGTTTAGCTAATTTTCCCGTTTTTTTTGTAAAAAAATGTAAATTTTTTATTGGTT
>CAJZLM010000031.1:0-8852 GCA_916050595.1 Streptococcus mitis
TGGTCATTTGTCTCTTCACTATTATACAAAATCAAATCTCCAGCTTGTTGAGAACCATTACTTACATAACTTCCTCCTGTTGCTTGACCATAGGTCACTCTAGTAATACTAATATCGAACTTAGCATGAATAGCCATCGTAAATCCTGAGCAATCTACGCCACTATTCAAATCTGCCCCACCCCAAACATATGGGATTTTCCCTACAAATGTCTCGGCATATTCACCAAGTGCCTGTCCACGATTTTCTACCCATACACCACTGTCTCTAAAGAAGTATGGTGTACCATTCACACGTTGATAACCAGTGACCATAGCACCACTAGCAGATAAGTAGTAATAATTACCATCAGGTTGAATCCAAGTATTTTCTTTCATCCATCCTTGGTCATCAAAATAGTACCACTTGCCATCTAATTGTTCCCAATTTTTAGCATAACCACCTGAACCGTATTTAAACCACCATTTACCATTGGTTTGCATCCATGTTCCTTTCGGATCACGATATTGATTGAAAGCTTTCTTCTCTTGATTTCCCTCTGCTTGGGTTTCTTTATCTTCAAAACCAATCAATTTTACTTGATCAGCTTCTTCAGCTTTTATCTTGCCTTGATTAACTAATTGAGCAATCGCTTCTTTCTCACTTGCTGATGGGGAATCAGCATAGGCTACCGTAGTATTTGCTAGGAGAACGCCTCCTGCAAGAACTAACAAACTAGAATAAAGATATTTTTTCATCGTGAAAATCCTTTCTTTTTTCTCCTTTTTGGAGATTGATTTTTTCTGACTCTATTATATCCCTTATTTCTCCTCAGATTTCTACTGTCCCTAGAAAGACTAAATCTGTTCCTAAACGGTCACTTGAACCAAAGAAAAATTCCAAAGCAAATGCCTTGGAACTTCTTATCTTTATTTTGCTTGAATGATTTTAACCACATCTCCTACACTTTGGAGTTGGTCAATTTCCTCATCGCTGATTTCGATATTAAATTCATCTTCCAGCGTCAAGATAAACTCCATCAAGTCAACTGAGTCAGCATCCAAGTCGTCTTTCAGACTCAAGGATTCTGTCACGACAAAGTCCTCTCCCTGTCGCTCTTGGATAATGGTCACAATACGGTCAAAAATTTCTTTTTCTGTCATCTCTTTTATTCTCCTGAAAATTCACGCGCAGTCTGGGCAACTACGTCTGTTTCTAGCATGGTACGAATCTGGCGGATTGTACTATAAACAGCCTTGGCATCGCTTGAGCCATGAGTCTTGACAACCGGTGCCTTGACACCAAACAAGACTGCTCCACCAACATCTGAGTAGTTGAGCTGTTTTTTCAAACCTCTGAGGCTGTCCTTGAGAAGGAGGGCGCCTAGTTTCGCTCGAAGACCTCCACCTGTAATAGCGGTCTTGAGTAAGCCCATGATTCCCATAGCTGTTCCTTCAATGGATTTGAGCACAGCGTTTCCCGTGAAACCATCTGTCACAACAACATCTGCAACGCCATTCATCAAATCACGCGCTTCCACGTTTCCGATAAAGTTTAAACTTTCATCAGCTGCTAGTAATTCGTAGGTTTCCTTACGAAGCGGGTCGCCCTTACTACTCTCTGTTCCGTTATTGAGCAAGCCAACGCGTGGTTGCGCAATTCCACGAACATTTTTAGCATAGAAGGAACCTAGAACCGCGTATTGATGGAGGTGATGTGCTGTATTTTCCGCATTGGCACCGAGGTCCAGCATGTCAAACCCCTTCCCATCTACAGTCGGCAAAGTCGACATAAGCCCAGGACGATCGATGTTCTTGATACGACCCACGATGAAAAATCCTGCTGCTAGTAAAGCACCTGTATTCCCAGCTGAGAGAACAGCGTCTGCTTCTCCCTCTTTGACAGCCTTGGCCGCCAAGACCATACTGGCATTTTTCTTCTTCCGAATAGCTCTCGTAGGTTCATCGTCTGAATCAATCTTCTCATCCGTATGGATAATGCTGACGCGCTCTGTCGCTGTTAGATATTGCTTGATTTTAGCTTCATCTCCGTAGAGTTGAACCTCGATATCTGAAAAGTCAGCTAGGGCTTGATTGACACCCTCAACGATGGCCTGAGGTGCGTAATCGCCCCCCATGGCATCTACTGCGATTTTTTTCATTTCTTTTCCTCTTTTAGTAATTGTCCCCAGTCTGCTAGGGAATCAATAAATTTCTTTGATTTTAGGTGAATCCCAACGTACTCTTCGTAGAGTTGATCCATAAATTGGCGTAGTTCTTGCTTGATTTCAGGCTTGAGCGAAATGGTCTCCAATGTCTCAAAATCAATAGCTTGAAATTGATTGAGCAGATAGGGGATATTGGGATTGAGATGGCAACGTCTCTCATCTTCATGATAATGATTTGGACAGAGGCAGGCTCCATATTTGAAAGAAAAGTCAAAAGCCTGACCGACCCGATGACAAAAGACACACTCATTAAAATTGAGACTAATACCAAATCGGGTCAAGATTTGAATTTCAAAAATATTAGTCAAAACCTGATAATCCAAGCCCGCTTCCATCAATTCCAAAGTCTTTTGCAAAAAAGCAAACAAGGGAGCATCCTGCTGATTGTCCTGCAAACTAGCATCGGCAAGAGCTGCCACGTAGGTCGCATAGGCCATGACAAAGAGATCGCTATTAATCTTGGGAAAAGTCATCACCTCATGATAGTCCTCAATGTAACTAAGCCCATCATCATTGATTCGCAAGAGAAATCGTGCCAGCACCAAGGGCTGAATAACAGGGGCCAGCTTAGACTGACCAGCGTGTTTGACGAAAAACATCCGCTTGCCAGCCTGTTCTGTAAAAATCTTGACTAGCTTGTCATCCTCACGAAAGTTACGATTGTAGAGCACCAAGCCTTGACTCGTGATAGACTGAATCATGCTTCTCTCATATACTCCTCAAGTCGTTTCATGGCTTCTTTGATAGTCTCCATACTCGCTGCATAAGACAGACGCACATAGCCTTCTCCGTAACGCCCAAAGGCAGCACCAGGGATAAAGGCAACGGCCTTCTTCTGAGCAAAATCCTTTAGAAAGGCAAAGGAGTCTTGATTGTAGCCCGCTGGAATCTTAGCAAAGATATAGAAGGCACCGTCTGGTTTAATAATCTCAAAACCAAGAGCAGTCATTTTCTCGATAATATAGTCCCGACGCTGGATGTATTCCTTTTTCATAGGCTCCGCATCATTTTTACCAGCCGTCAAGGCCTCCACCGCAGCATGTTGAGCCATAGTATTTGCGGTAGTAACCAAGTACTGGTGACTCTTAATCAACTGAGCTGTAAAGGCTGCAGGAGCAAAAATCAGACCCAAACGCCAACCTGTCATGGCATGCGATTTAGATAGACCATTGATAATAATAGCCTGATCTCTCAACATGGTTCCCAGAGACACATGGGCTTCGCCTGTGTAGGTCAATTCTGAGTAAACCTCATCACAGACAACAAAAATCTCATACTTGCGTAAAACAGCTGCCAAGGCCTCCAATTGTTCCCGACTGTAGGTAATTCCTGTCGGATTGGCTGGATAGTTGAGAATAACCGCCTTGAGCTTGTCACCCTGCTCCAAAATGGCCTTCTCCAACATTTCAGGAGTCAAGACAAAACCATTTTCAGTTGTGTCAATCTCGACAATCTCTGCCCCAACTAGATTGACAATCGGTTCATAACCTGGATAGGCAGGAGCTGGCAAAAGTACCTTGTCTCCCTCTTCCAAAATAGCCGTCAAAGTAGCAGATAAAGCCTCTGTCGCCCCAATTGTAACCAAGATTTCATTTTCAGGAGCATAGTCCAGTTGGTACTTTTCCTTAACAAAGTCACTGGCCGCCTTACGTAGAGTCAGCAGGCCACTCATCCCTGTATAGTAGGATTGGTTCTGATCAATCGCTCGCTTGGCCGCCTCCTTGACATGATCTGGCGTTGTAAAATCAGGTTCCCCCAAGGTCAAACGCAAGACCCCAGGAATCTCAGAAATAGCCTGGTCAAACTGACGAATCAACGAAACTTGAATCTTATCTAACTGTTTATTAAAGCGCTTAGTTAAGTCCATAGATACCTCCTACTTTCAAAACGTATCTCTATTATACTACAAAAGCCCCCCGACCGCAAAAATACATGATAGAATAACTTTCCACTTTCTATTTTACTTTTCCTGTTTACAGGTCTATAATGGTAACAGATTCTATTTGGAGGTTTTTATGTCATTTCTATCAAAAAATGGAGCAGGTATCTTGGCCTGCTTTCTCATTTCTATCGTATCTTGGTACTTAGGAGGATTCTTCCCTGTTATTGGCGCGCCCGTTTTTGCCATTTTCATAGGCATGCTCCTACATCCCTTTCTCTCGTCCTATAAACAACTGGATGCTGGGTTGACCTTTAGTTCTAAAAAATTGCTCCAATATGCCGTTGTCTTGCTTGGTTTTGGTCTCAATATCTCGCAGGTCTTCGCAGTTGGCCAATCTTCGCTCCCTGTCATCCTGTCCACTATCTCAATAGCTCTGATTATTGCCTACTTCTTCCAGCGCTTCTTTGCACTGGACACAAAACTGGCTACCTTGATTGGAGTAGGTTCTTCCATCTGTGGGGGTTCTGCCATTGCGGCGACAGCGCCCGTTATCCATGCTAAGGAAAAGGAAGTAGCCCAAGCCATTTCCGTTATCTTTTTCTTCAATGTCTTGGCTGCGCTCATCTTTCCAACCCTCGGCACCTGGCTTCATCTATCCAATGAAGGCTTCGCCCTCTTTGCAGGGACTGCGGTCAACGACACTTCCTCTGTAACCGCTACAGCTAGCGCTTGGGACACTCTTTACCAAAGCAATACCCTCGAGTCTGCAACCATTGTTAAACTCACACGTACTTTGGCCATTATCCCTATCACGCTCTTTCTATCCTACTGGCAAAGTCGCCAACAAGAAAACAAGCAAAGCCTACAACTGAAAAAAGTCTTCCCACTTTTTATCCTTTACTTTATCCTTGCCTCTCTCCTCACTACACTACTCACCTCTCTAGGTGTGTCCAGTAGTTTCTTTACCCCTCTCAAACAACTCTCCAAATTCCTCATTATCATGGCCATGAGTGCTATCGGGCTTAAAACCAATCTAGTAGCTATGGTCAAATCCAGTGGAAAATCCATTGTCCTCGGAGCCATTTGCTGGATAGCCATCATTCTCACCAGTCTCGGTATGCAGACCCTTATCGGTATTTTCTAACACAAAAGGTAGCCCCCCGGCTACCTTTTTCTTATGCTTCCTCAATCAAGCGAGTATGTTCTCTCTTGATGCAACGATTCATTACAATGTCATCGCATCCACCAGCACGCAAGATTTCTTCCGCCTCTAGACTTTCAAGTCCTAGTTGTGCCCAAAAAATCTTAGCATCAGCCTTGAGAAAATCACGCGCCACATCAGGCAGAAACTCACTGCGACGGTAAACATTGACAATGTCTACAGGAAAAGGAATCTCAGCGAGGCTGTCATAAGCCTTTTCACCCAAGATTTCGCCACCTGCCGCCTTGGGATTGACAGGGATGATTTTATAACCCCGAGCCTGCATTTCCTTGGTCACTCGATTGCTCGTTGTTTCCTCACGGTCTGACAGGCCCACCACAGCAAGTTTTTTACTCGTTGCTAGATACTGACGAATCACGCCATCACTTGGATTGATAAATTCTTGACTCATAGAAATCCTCCTTTTTCATCAGTATAGCATATTTTGAAAAGGCTTGCATAATTCTACTACAAAAAAGGAGGACTAGCCCCCTTTTTATTTAGCCTCGTACCAGGTTGCACCTTCATTTTCATCTGCAATGAGGGGAACACTGAGTTGAATGGCTTCTTCCATGGTTTGTTTGACCAATTTTTTCATCTCTACCAGTTCCGATTTCGGAACTTCAAGGACGATTTCATCGTGCACTTGCAACAGCATCTTAGTCTGATAACCACCTGCAACCAATGCTTTATCCAGCTGAATCATGGCAATCTTGAGAATATCTGCCGCCGAACCCTGAATAGGAGAGTTGATAGCTGTCCGCTCCGCAAAACCACGAATATTAAAGTTACGCGAATTGATATCTGGCAACTCACGACGACGCTTGAAGAGGGTCTCTACATAGCCCTTATCACGCGCCTCACGCACCACTTCATCCATGTAGTTTTTAATGCCCGGGAAGCGTTCAAAGTAGGTATCAATGTAGGCTTTGGCCTCCTTACGGCTAATGCCCAAATTATTAGACAAACCAAAATCTGAAATCCCGTAAACCACTCCAAAGTTCACCGCCTTGGCATTACGACGGTCATTTGCAGTCACATCCTCAGGATGCTCAATGCCAAAGACCCGCATGGCTGTTGAGGTATGGATATCCGCCCCCTCTTGGAAGGCCTTAATCAAGTGCTCATCCTTAGAGATATGTGCCAAAACGCGCAATTCAATCTGCGAATAGTCCGAACTGAGCAACACACTATCCTCCCACTCAGGCACAAAAGCCTTACGAATGAGACGGCCCTGCTCCAAACGCACAGGAATATTTTGCAAGTTTGGATCCACACTAGACAGACGCCCAGTCTGGGTCAAATCCTGCACATAGCGAGTATGAATCTTGCCATCAGCCAAAATCCAGTCCTGCAAGCCAATCACATAAGTCGATTGAATCTTAGCAATCTGACGATAGTCTAGGATTTTCTTAACAATCGGAGCAATAGGAGCCAAGCGTTCCAAGACATCCACCGCTGTCGAGTATCCAGTCTTAGTTTTCTTAGTGTACTCTAGAGGAAGTCCCAATTTTTCAAAGAGAAGGACACCCAACTGCTTAGGCGAGTTGATATTAAACTCCTCACCAGCTAACTCGTAAATCTCTTGAGTCAGTTTTTCAATAACAAGCTCATTTTCAGCCTGCATCTCAAGTAAGGTCTCTTTCTTGACCGTAATCCCAGCGATTTCCATCTTAGCAAGGACAAAGGCCAGAGGTTGCTCTATATCATAAAGAAGCTCTAACTGCCCATTTTCGCTGAGTTTTTCAAGCAAAATAGGTTCTGTTTCGACCAAAACGGCAAGTTTACGTGCCAAGTGTTCCAAGAATTTCTCGCGTTCAGGAATGGCTCTCTTGACACCCTTACCATAGAAGGTCTCATCATCAACCAAATAAGTCTGACCATAAAGACTAGCGATGGTCGCAATTTCATTGTCCTCCACAGTCGAAAGGAGGTATTTAGCCAAACGGCTGTCAAAAGCAGGCGCCTGCAAATCCACATCAAAACGATTCAAGAGAACTTTAGCCTTCTTAAAGTCATACACTCTCAGAGGTGTTTTTTCTAAAAAGTCCTTGAAAATCGGCTCTTGCAAAAGCTCAAGTTTATCTGTGGCATAGTTCTTATCCCCACAAGACCAGGCAAATCCAACCAAATCATCCGTATGATAATTCTCACCAAAAAGTTCAAAGTGGAAGATAGAGTCGGCCCTTAGCATGTCTTGACGGACTTGGTCAACGATAGTAAAGTCCAAACTCTCAGCCACATCAGCTGACGAAACATTTAAAGCCTGTTTGAGCTGTTTGAAGCCCATCTCATCGTAGAATTTCCCAAGATTTTCCACATCTGGACCACTATAAACCAAATCCTCCAAACCAATCTCAATCGGTGCCTTGGTATCAATGGTCGCAAGTGTTTTAGACAAAAAGGCCTGTTCCTTATCATTGATGAGATTTTCCTTCATCTTAGAAGCCTTCATCCCATCGATATTTTCATAAATCCCCTCAAGCGAACCATGCTCCAGCAAGAGCTTGATACCCGTCTTTTCACCGATTTTGGTCACCCCAGGAATATTATCCGACTTATCTCCCATAAGCGCCTTGAGATCAATAAACTGAGTTGGTGTAAGACCCATCTTTTCCATAAGATAGTCTGGCGTAAAGGCCTCAAACTCAGCCACACCTTTCTTGGAAATCTCAACCACCGTATGCTCATCCGTCAGCTGAATCAAATCCTTGTCCCCACTGACAATGGTAATATCAAAACCATCCTGCTCAGCTAGTTTATCCAGCGTCCCGATGATATCATCCGCCTCATACTGAGCCAACTCATAGTGGCGAATCCCCATATGATCCAGCAACTCACGAATGAAGGGAAATTGCTCACGAAACTCATCAGGAGTCTTAGCCCGACCACCCTTATAGTCCGCATACATCTCTGTACGGAAGGTAGTCTTACCCGCATCAAAAGCCACCAAAATATGACTCGGCTCAACCCGCTCCAACAAATGGCTCAACATCAACTGAAAACCATAAATCGCATTGGTATGCAAACCAGCCGCATTCTTAAAACGGTCCAACTGCTGATAGAGCGCAAAAAACGCCCGAAAAGCAACAGAAGACCCATCAATCAATAATAATTTTTTCTTATCCATACACCCATTATAAAGGAAAGCACCAAAAAATACCATTGGGAAGAGCCAGACCGAGTATTTTTCATCCTTTTTCCGAATAAATAGATAGAGCCAGAGAATCTAGTAAACCTAGATTTAAAAATGTGCTATAATGAAAGGAGAAGCAATATGACTGTACGTCATCCGGGCATCAGCCCAACCAATGATTTGGTTGCTAAGAAAATCTTTAGCAATCCAGAAATCACTTGTCAATTTATTCGCGATATGCTGGACTTGCCAGCCAAAAATGTAACTATTTTAGAGGGAAGCAATATTCATGTCTTGCCTTCCATGCCTTACTCGGCTCAGGATTTCTATACCAGTATAGATGTCTTGGCGGAGTTGGATAATGGAACCCAAGTTATCATTGAAATTCAAGTTCATCATCAAAATTTTTTCATCAATCGTTTGTGGG
>CAJZLM010000032.1:0-8676 GCA_916050595.1 Streptococcus mitis
TTTTACAAAGACCACCGCTGTCTGTGGGAAATTGATAACAGCTATGATGGTATTGAAATCATCGATGCGGATAATAGAGACCAGAGTGTTCTTTCCTTCATCCGTAAGGGTAAGAAGGATGATATGTTAGTCTGTATCTTTAATATGGCACCTGTTGAACGAAAAGATTTTACAATCGGACTTCCTGTTGCAGGGATTTACGAAGAAGTCTGGAATACTGAGTTAGAAGAATGGGGAGGCGTTTGGAAAGAACATAATCAAACTGTGCAAACGCAAGAAGGGCTATGGAAAGATTATGAGCAGACCTTGACCTTTACCCTACCGGCTATGGGAGCAAGTGTTTGGAAAATCAAACGTCGCTTGAAACCTACTAAAACCGTCACAAGTAAAAACCAAAAAGGAGTAGAAAATGAAGAATGAAATGTTAGCTTTGATTCTTGCTGGTGGGCAAGGAACTCGTCTCGGTAAACTCACTCAAAGCATTGCAAAACCAGCTGTGCAATTTGGTGGGCGCTACCGTATCATTGACTTTGCTCTTTCAAACTGTGCCAACTCAGGCATCAACAATGTTGGAGTCATTACACAGTACCAACCACTTGCTCTCAATAACCATATTGGTAATGGTTCAAGCTGGGGACTAGATGGTATCAATTCTGGTGTCTCTATTCTTCAACCTTATTCTGCAAGTGAAGGAAATCGTTGGTTTGAGGGGACTAGCCACGCCATTTACCAAAATATTGATTATATCGACAGTGTCAACCCTGAGTATGTCTTGATTCTGTCTGGGGACCACATCTATAAAATGGACTATGATGATATGCTCCAGTCTCACAAGGATAATAATGCTAGTTTGACAGTAGCAGTTCTTGATGTTCCTCTTAAGGAAGCTAGCCGTTTTGGTATCATGAATACAGATGCAAACAATCGTATTGTTGAATTTGAAGAAAAACCAGCTCAACCTAAATCTACCAAAGCTTCTATGGGAATCTATATCTTTGATTGGCAACGTCTCCGCAATATGCTTGTTGCTGCTGAAAAGAGCAATGTCGATATGTCAGACTTTGGTAAAAATGTCATTCCAAATTACCTTGAGTCAGGTGAAAGTGTTTATGCCTACGAGTTTAATGGCTACTGGAAAGATGTTGGTACGATTGAATCGCTTTGGGAAGCGAACATGGAGTATATTTCTCCAGAAAATGCCTTAGATAGCCGTAACCGTCAATGGAAGATTTACTCAAGAAACTTAATTTCACCACCAAACTTCCTTGGGGCAAATGCTCATGTGGAAGATTCCTTGGTTGTCGATGGCTGTTTCGTAGATGGAACTGTTAAACATTCTATCCTCTCAACAGGTGCGCAAGTTCGCGAAGGGGCAGAAGTAGTAGATTCAGTTATCATGAGTGGTGCAATTGTCGGTCAGGGAGCTAAAATCAAACGTGCCATTATTGGTGAAAGTGCAGTTATTTCTGATGGTGTCGAAATTGATGGGACAGAAGAAGTACAGGTTGTAGGATATGATGAAGTAGTGGGGGTAGCAACAGATGAAGATTGATAAATATTCTGCCATTTTAGGAAACACAGTTGGTTTTCATGATATGTCAACATTGACAGACCACCGTCCAGTAGCTAGTTTGCCATTTGGTGGTAAATATCGCTTGATTGACTTCCCGCTTTCAAGTCTTGCTAATGCTGGTGTCCGTAGTATTTTTGGTATTTTCCAACAAGACAATATCAGTTCAGTCTTTGACCATATCCGTTCAGGGCGTGAGTGGGGATTGTCAACTCTTCTTAGCCACTACTATCTAGGTATTTACAATACCCGTGTGGAAAGTAGTACAGTTGGAAAAGAATACTATCAACAGCTTCTTACTTATTTGAAACGTTCTGGCTCAAACCAAACAGTTTCCCTCAACTGTGATGTTCTGATTAATATTGATCTGAACCAAGTATTCCACCTACACACTACAACAAAAGGTCCAATCACTGTAGTTTATAAAAAACTACCTAAAAAAGATATTTCAGAAGTAAATGCAATCTTAGAAGTAGATGAAACAGACCATGTCCGTTCTCATAAACTCTTTGATAGTAAATCATCAGATGAAATTTACAATATGTCGACGGATATTTTTGTCGTTGATACCCCTTGGTTGATTGAACGCTTAGAAGAAGAGGCTAAGAAAGAACATCCAGAGAAATTGCGTTATGTTTTACGAGATTTAGCTGCAAAAGAAGGGGCTTTTGCCTACGAGTACACAGGTTATCTAGCAAATATTCATTCTGTAGAGTCTTATTACAAAGCTAACAAAGATATGCTTGAATCACAAAAATTCTACTCTCTCTTCTCACCAAATCAAAAGATTTATACAAAGGTTAAAAACGAAGAACAAACTTATTACGCTAACACATATAAGGTAGGCACTTCTCAGTTTGCCTCTGGTAGTATTATTGAAGGTCAAGTGGCTAATTCTGTTTTATCACGTAATATTCATGTCTATAAGGATAGCTTGGTTAAAGATAGCATCTTATTCCCTCGTGTTGTTATTGGAGAAGGTGCTCAGGTAGAATATGCTATCTTGGACAAGGGTGTTGAAGTTGCGGATGGAGTTGTGATCCGTGGAACTGCAGAACATCCAGTCGTCGTTAAGAAAGGTGCTAAAGTAACAGAGGATATTCATTCATGAAAATTTTATTTGTAGCAGCTGAGGGTGCACCCTTTTCAAAAACAGGTGGTTTGGGAGACGTCATTGGCGCTCTTCCTAAATCACTGGTAAAAGCGGGACATGAAGTTGCAGTAATTTTACCCTACTATGACATGGTAGAGGCTAAATTTGGAAATCAGATTGAAGATGTTCTTCATTTTGAGGTTAGTGTTGGTTGGCGCAGACAGTACTGTGGGATTAAGAAAACAGTCTTAAATGGTGTCACTTTCTACTTTATCGATAATCAATATTATTTCTTCCGTGGGCATGTTTACGGTGATTTTGATGACGGAGAACGCTTTGCCTTTTTCCAACTGGCTGCCATTGAGGCTATGGAAAGAATTAACTTTATTCCTGACCTTCTCCATGTTCATGACTACCATACAGCTATGATTCCTTTCTTGTTAAAGGAAAAATACCGTTGGATTCAAGCCTATGAGGGCATTAAAACTGTTTTAACCATTCATAATTTGGAATTCCAAGGACAATTTTCAGAAGGAATGTTATGGGATTTGTTTGGAGTCGGCTTTGAACGTTACGCTGATGGCACCCTTCGCTGGAATAACTGTTTAAACTGGATGAAGGCAGGTATTCTCTATGCGGATCGTGTTTCAACCGTTTCGCCTAGCTATGCTCATGAAATTATGACTAGTCAGTTCGGATGTAACTTGGATAAAATTCTTCGAATGGAATCTGGTAAAGTATCTGGTATCGTGAATGGGATTGATGCTGACCTTTATAATCCTCAGACGGATGCTCTTTTAGACTATCATTTCAATCAGGAAGATTTGTCTGGAAAAGCCCAAAACAAGGCAAAATTGCAAGAGAGAGTTGGCTTGCCAGTTAGATCTGACGTTCCTCTGGTGGGAATTGTTTCTCGTTTGACACGTCAAAAAGGTTTTGATGTGGTGGTGGAAAGTCTGCACCATATCTTGCAAAATGATGTTCAGATTGTTCTTTTGGGAACTGGTGATCCAGCCTTTGAAGGAGCTTTCTCATGGTTTGCTCAAATATATCCAGACAAGCTATCAGCAAATATCACTTTTGATGTCAAACTAGCTCAAGAAATCTACGCTGCTTGTGACCTCTTCCTCATGCCGAGTCGTTTTGAACCATGTGGCTTGTCTCAAATGATGGCTATGCGTTACGGAACCTTGCCATTGGTTCATGAAGTTGGTGGTTTACGAGATACCGTTAAAGCCTTTAATCCAATCGAAGGAAGCGGTACTGGCTTTAGCTTTGACAATCTATCTCCTTACTGGTTGAATTGGACTTTCCAAACAGCATTGGACTTGTATAGAAATCATCCTGACGTTTGGAGAAATCTACAAAAACAAGCTATGGTGTGTGATTTCTCATGGGATACAGCCTGCAAGTCATATCTTGACTTGTACCATAGTTTAGTTAATTAATAGATAAAATCGTATGATGACTTCATACGATTTTTGGGCTGTTTAGAGAGGAGAACTGATGTCTCAAGTAAAAGGTTTGTGTGTTATGGATGTTGATGGAACCTTAATCCTAGAAGAAGTGATTGATCTTTTGGGTAGAGAGGCAGGTCGTGAGGAGGAAATTTCGCAGCTTACAAGTCAGGCGATGCAAGGGGAGTTGGACTTTGAAAGCAGTTTAAGAAAAAGAGTGTACTTGTTGGAAGGTCTTCCTGTTTCGGTCTTTGAGAAAGTTTTTGACTCTATTCATTTAACGCCAAATGCCCAGGAATTTATCTCTATTCTCCAAAAGAATGGCATCCTAGTTGGTTTGGTGTCCGGTGGATTTATACCAATAGTTGATAGATTAGCAAAATCACTTGGAATTGCCCATTTCTCTGCCAACCAACTTGAAGTCAAAGATGGTCTTTTAACTGGAAAATTGATTGGACAAATTATAAGTCCTGAGGTCAAAAAAGAGACTCTGGAAAAATGGAGAGAGGAACTAAAACTTCCTCAAGAAAGAACTGTTGCAATCGGTGACGGGGCCAATGACTTATTAATGTTGAAGTCAGCAGGACTGGGAATTGCTTTTTGTGCCAAAGAAGTACTGAAACAAGAAATACCAAACCATGTTGACAAGATGGATTTTTTAGAAGTTCTTCCTTTGATTGACTGTTTAGAATGAGGGAAAATATGAAGATTGTAATTGCACCAGATTCGTTTAAGGAAAGCTTGACTGCTGAAGAGGTAGCTGAAGCAATAAAAAGAGGCTTCCAACAATCGGTAGCAGATGTAGAATGTCTCCTCTGTCCTGTTGGTGATGGGGGAGAAGGTACTGTAGATGCTATCCGACATTCTCTTGACCTTGAAGAAAAATGGATCCAAGTGACAGGACCTTTTGGACAAAAAGAATCCATGCGCTATTTTCAAAAAGGTCAACTGGCACTATTTGAAGTTGCCGACTTGGTTGGCCTTGGAAAAATTCCGCTAGAGAAACGAAATCCACTTCAAATCCAAACTTGTGGTATTGGAGAGTTGATTCGTCATCTCATTGGTCAAGGGATTAAAGATATCTATATCGGAGTTGGTGGTACGGCCAGTAATGACGGAGGAATTGGGATCGCTACTGGTTTAGGTTATCAATTTTATGATAGGGATGGAGATGTCTTGCCCGCTTGCGGTCAATCCTTACTAAACTTAGCTTCTGTCTCAACAGAAAATCGCTATGAAATTCCTGAAGATGTTCAAATTCGTATTTTAGCAGATGTCGTGAGTCCCTTATGTGGATATCAAGGTGCGACCTACACTTTTGGAAAGCAAAAAGGTTTAGATCCTACTATGTTTGTAGTCGTAGATCAGGCAATCCAAGATTTTTATGAAAAAGCCTCACCTGTAACATTGGAAATTAAAGGAGCAGGAGCTGGTGGAGGCCTTGCTGGCGGTTTGTGTGCCTTTGCTCAGGCAAATATCGTGTCTGGAATAGATACCTGCTTGGACCTAATCAACTTTGATAAGAAAGTTTTAGATGCTGACTTGGTTATTGTTGGAGAAGGAAGGCTAGATTGTCAAAGTTTAGCAGGTAAAGCGCCTATAGGTGTTGCAAAAAGAACCCCTGTCGGAGTTCCTGTCATTGCTATTTGTGGTAGTCTTGCTGAGGATTTACCTTCCCTACCATTTAAGAATATCCAAGCGGCTTTTTCTATTTTGGAGAAAAGTGAACCTTTAGAAGATAGTTTGAAAAATGCCAGTCTCTATTTGGAGCACACGGCTGCCAATATAGGGCATTTATTAAATATGCGCAAGATCTAGCCAAACCATTTCTTCCAGATGGATGTTTTGGCTGGTTCTTCCTTTTTAACTTCCCAAAGTTTTGCAAAAGCAAGTCGAAGGTCCTTTTCTTCTACTTGTACTGGTGCATTGCTATGGATAATCAGGCCAAAAGGAGAAGAAGTATGCTCTTCAGATACAATGGTAGCTTGACTATCAGTTTCTTTAGCTTCTTTTAAATAGAAAACTTGCTTGTCAAATTCGATATTTGGAGAAATCTTTACAAATAGTGGTTCTGCTTTTTCCTGAAGATTTTCTAAAATAGATAAAAAACCTTTTTCTAACTGAGGGCTATTTGCTGTGTCAATATCTGCATATCCAAGAACTCTTTCCTCAAAAGTGCCAAGATAGCGTCTTTGCTCATCCGGATTTAATTTTGAGCCACCATGAGCTTTTTCAAGTAATTGTTTTGATAAATCTGTCATGAAAACAGTATATCATAAAAGTTAGAATAAAACAGATAAAAGAAAGCGATTACTTTATAAAGTTAAGGAAAATTTGCACAAAGATAACGTTTTTTCTTGAAAAAGGAGGGGTTTTAAGGTATTATAGAGGTGTAAAAAATTTAACTCATAAGGAGAGTAAAAAATGTCAATTATTACTGATGTTTACGCTCGCGAAGTCCTAGACTCACGCGGTAACCCAACACTTGAAGTAGAAGTTTACACTGAATCAGGTGCTTTCGGACGTGGTATGGTTCCATCAGGAGCTTCTACTGGTGAACACGAAGCAGTTGAACTTCGCGACGGTGACAAATCTCGTTACGGTGGTCTTGGTACACAAAAAGCTGTTGACAACGTAAACAACATCATTGCTGAAGCTATCATCGGCTACGATGTACGTGACCAACAAGCTATCGACCGTGCTATGATCGCTCTTGACGGTACTCCTAACAAAGGTAAATTGGGTGCTAACGCAATCCTTGGTGTGTCTATCGCTGTAGCTCGTGCTGCTGCTGACTACCTTGAAATCCCACTTTACAGCTACCTTGGTGGATTCAACACTAAAGTTCTTCCAACTCCAATGATGAACATCATCAACGGTGGTTCTCACTCTGACGCTCCAATCGCTTTCCAAGAATTCATGATCGTACCTGCTGGTGCGCCATCATTCAAAGAAGCTCTTCGTTGGGGTGCTGAAATCTTCCACGCTCTTAAGAAAATCCTTAAATCTCGTGGTCTTGAAACAGCCGTAGGTGACGAAGGTGGATTCGCTCCTCGTTTTGAAGGAACTGAAGACGGAGTTGAAACTATCCTTGCTGCTATCGAAGCTGCTGGATATGTTCCAGGTAAAGACGTATTTATCGGATTTGACTGTGCTTCATCAGAATTCTACGATAAAGAACGTAAAGTTTACGACTACACTAAATTTGAAGGTGAAGGAGCAGCTGTACGTACTGCTGCAGAACAAATCGACTACCTTGAAGAATTGGTAAACAAATACCCAATCATCACTATCGAAGATGGTATGGATGAAAATGACTGGGACGGTTGGAAAGCTCTTACTGAACGTCTTGGTGGTAAAGTTCAATTGGTTGGTGACGACTTCTTCGTAACAAACACTTCTTACCTTGAAAAAGGTATTGCAGAAGGTGCTGCTAACTCAATCCTTATCAAAGTTAACCAAATCGGTACTCTTACTGAAACATTCGACGCTATCGAAATGGCGAAAGAAGCTGGTTACACTGCCGTTGTATCACACCGTTCAGGTGAAACTGAAGATTCAACAATCGCTGACATCGCAGTTGCAACTAACGCAGGACAAATCAAGACTGGTTCACTTTCACGTACAGACCGTATCGCTAAATACAACCAATTGCTTCGCATCGAAGACCAACTTGGTGAAGTAGCTGAATATCGTGGATTGAAATCATTCTACAACCTTAAAAAATAAAATAGTTCAGTAAACTATTTTATCCCGAACAATGAAATTCAAAAGTTCGGCCGTTGATTTAACAACGTTTCTAGCCCCTCGGATTTTATCCGAAGGGCTATTTTTGTATTTAGGGGGCAAAACATTTCAAGACAGCTCATTTACTAATAAATACGATTCAACTAATATAATTGAAAATGATGGAAAAAAGGGTGAATTTATGATATACTTTAACGTAGGACCTTTTTAGAAATTTTGAAAGAGTATTAAAAATTAAAAATGAGAAAAATTGTTATCAATGGTGGTTTGCCCCTGCAAGGTGAGATTACCATTAGTGGCGCAAAAAATAGTGTAGTAGCTTTGATTCCAGCTATTATCTTGGCTGATGATGTGGTGACTTTGGATTGTGTACCAGATATTTCTGATGTTGCTAGTCTTGTCGAAATTATGGAATTGATGGGAGCTACTGTTAAGCGTTATGATGATGTGTTAGAGATTGATCCAAGAGGTGTTCAAAATATTCCAATGCCTTATGGTAAAATTAACAGTCTTCGTGCATCTTACTATTTTTATGGGAGCCTCTTAGGCCGCTTTGGTGAAGCAACAGTTGGTTTACCGGGAGGATGTGATCTTGGCCCTCGTCCGATTGACCTACACCTTAAGGCATTTGAAGCTATGGGAGCAACTGTTAGCTACGAGGGAGATAACATGAAGTTATCTGCCAAAGAAACGGGACTTCATGGTGCAAGTATTTACATGGATACAGTTAGTGTTGGTGCGACGATCAATACGATGATTGCTGCTGTTAAAGCAAATGTCCGTACGATTATTGAAAATGCAGCCCGAGA
>CAJZLM010000033.1:0-8517 GCA_916050595.1 Streptococcus mitis
ATTCGAGCAGTTGGTTTGATCGATGTACCAGTGAAAATCTATCAAGATATTACAAGTGTAATCAATCTTCGTGTGAAAGAAGGGTAAATTTACACTTTCTTGACAAGATTGTAAAAGGAAGGGAAGTCTGATGGCAGAAGTAGAAGAATTACGAGTACAACCTCAAGATATCTTAGCTGAGCAATCCGTTTTAGGGGCTATCTTTATTGACGAGAGTAAGCTTGTTTTTGTGCGAGAATATATTGAGTCTCGGGACTTTTTTAAGTATGCCCATCGTTTGATTTTCCAAGCTATGGTCGATTTATCCGATCGTGGCGATGCTATAGATGCAACAACGGTTCGTACCATTCTTGATAATCAAGGTGATTTACAGAATATTGGTGGCTTGTCTTACCTGGTTGAGATTGTCAATTCTGTGCCAACTTCTGCTAATGCGGAGTATTATGCTAAGATTGTTGCAGAGAAGGCCATGCTACGTCGATTAATCTCCAAGTTGACAGAGTCTGTCAATCAAGCTTACGAGGCTTCGCAACCAGCTGATGAAATCATTGCTCAGGCAGAAAAAGGCCTGATTGATGTCAGCGAAAATGCTAATCGAAGTGGATTTAAGAACATTAGAGATGTGTTGAATATCAACTTTGGAAATCTGGAAACTCGCTCGCAACAAACGACCGATATTACAGGTATTGCGACAGGCTATCGTGATTTGGATCATATGACGACTGGACTTCATGAGGAGGAGTTGATTATCCTAGCAGCCCGTCCGGCGGTTGGTAAGACAGCCTTTGCCTTGAATATTGCTCAGAACATTGGAACTAAGTTGGACAAGACGGTAGCTATCTTTTCACTGGAAATGGGTGCGGAAAGTCTAGTAGACCGTATGTTGGCGGCCGAAGGCTTGGTGGAGTCTCATTCTATCCGTACGGGTCAATTGACTGATGAGGAGTGGCAAAAGTATACCATTGCTCAAGGGAATCTAGCAAACGCGAGTATCTATATCGATGATACACCAGGGATTCGGATCACGGAAATTCGTTCGCGCTCACGTAAACTGGCTCAAGAAACTGGAAATCTTGGTTTGATTTTGATTGACTATTTACAGCTTATCACGGGAACTGGTCGAGAAAACCGTCAACAAGAGGTTTCAGAAATTTCACGTCAGTTGAAAATTTTAGCTAAGGAACTGAAGGTTCCAGTAATCGCTCTAAGTCAGCTTTCTCGTGGCGTAGAACAACGTCAGGATAAGAGACCGGTCTTGTCTGATATTCGTGAATCTGGGTCTATTGAGCAGGACGCTGATATCGTAGCCTTTCTTTATCGCGACGACTACTATGAGCGTGGTGGTGAAGAAGAGGAAGGCATACCGAATAATAAGGTAGAAGTTATTATCGAGAAAAACCGTAGTGGAGCTCGTGGAACGGTGGAATTAATTTTCCAAAAAGAATACAATAAATTTTCAAGTATCTCAAAGAGGGAGGCATAAGATGTCAGATGCATTTACAGATGTAGCCAAGATGAAAAAAATCAAAGAAGAAATCAAGGCACATGAGGGACAAGTCGTAGAAATGACTTTGGAGAATGGTCGTAAGCGCCAAAAAAATAGATTGGGTAAGCTAATTGAGGTTTATCCATCCCTATTTATCGTTGAATTTGGAAATGTTGAAGGAGATAAACAAGCTAATGTTTATGTTGAATCCTTTACTTACTCAGATATCCTTACAGAAAAGAATTTGATTCATTATCTTGACTAAAGTGAGAAATTTTCTCACTTTTTCTTTTTTTCTCCGAATAATTTAAGTGAAGGTAATCTTCGATTTATATTATTTTCAAGGAGGAAGAATGAAAATTTCACCATTTAAAGTAGCAGAGACAAGGTTTTCTTTCAGAAAATCAGCTAAAAAGGTTGTTCCCTTTTTAGTAGTAGGATTGATGTTAGCAGCGGGTAATAGTGTATATGCCTATTCCGGAGGAAATGGATCGATTGCGCGTGGGGATGATTATCCTGCTCATTATAAAAATGGGAGTCAGGAGATTGATAAGTGGCGCATGTATTCTCGTCAATGTACTTCTTTTGCAGCCTTTCGTTTGAGTAATGTCAATGGTTTTGAGATTCCGGCTGCTTATGGGAATGCGAATGAATGGGGCTATCGTGCTCGTCGTGAAGGGTATCGTGTCGATAATAGACCAGCGATTGGCTCTATTGCTTGGTCTACTGCAGGAACTTATGGTCATGTTGCTTGGGTGTCAAATGTAATAGGAGATGAGATTGAGATTGAAGAATACAATTATGGAATAAGGGAATCTTACAATAAGCGCGTCGTGAAGGCCAATACCATGACTGGCTTTATTCATTTTAAAGATTTAGCTGGTGGCAGTGTTGGGAATAGTCAATCCTCACCTTCAACAGGAGGAACACATTTTTTCAAGTCTAAGGCTGCTATCAAAAATCAGCCTCTAGCTAGCGCAACTGCGATTGATTACTATTATCCTGGGGAGAATGTTCATTATGATCAAATTCTCGAAAAAGACGGATACAAGTGGTTGAGTTATACGGCTTATAATGGAAGTCGTCGCTATATCCAGCTAGAGGGAGTAAGCTCTTCACAGAATTATCAGAATCAATCAGGAAATAGCTCTAACTATGGATCCAATAACAGTTCAACTGTTGGTTGGAAGAAAATAAATGGTAGTTGGTATCATTTCAAATCAAATGGCTCTAAATCAACAGGCTGGTTGAAGGATGGTTCTAGCTGGTATTATTTGAAATCATCTGGTGAAATGCAGACAGGATGGCTAAAGGAAAATGGGGTGTGGTATTATCTAGATAGTTCAGGGGCAATGAAAACAGGATGGTATCAAGTCTCTGGTAAGTGGTATTATTCTTACTCTTCAGGTGCCTTAGCTGTCAATACGACGGTGGATGGCTACAGAGTAAACAGTGATGGAGAACGAGTATAGAAAATGGGAGTAGGAAATTTTTCCTGCTCTTTTCTGTAAGCAGTTTCCTTGACATTTTTTTTGTTTTGCGCTATCATATGTCCATATAATATATGGGAGTCTGTGTACAGTCTGAGAGGAAGTGTTAAACTTCGACCGCACCTGATCTGGGTAATGCCAGCGTAGGGAACGATACTTAGTCTATTCTGCACCTTTTCCATATATGGTAAAGGTTTTTCTTTTTGTCAAAGGAAAATGAGAAGAGGAGGTTTTTATGAAAGCAAGCATTGCCTTGCAAGTTTTACCCCTATCGCAGGGGATTAATCGGATAGCTGTTATCGATCAGGTCATTGCTTATCTGCAAGCTCAAGAAGTGACCATGGTGGTGACACCATTTGAAACAGTCTTGGAAGGGGAATTTGATGAGCTTATGCGCATTCTCAAAGAAGCGCTGGAGGTGGCAGGGCAGGAGGCAGATAATGTCTTTGCCAATGTCAAAATAAATGTAGGAGAGATTTTAAGTATTGATGAGAAACTTGAAAAGTATACTGAGACGACACATTAGTCTATTGGGCTTTATGGGGGTCTTGTCAATCTGGCAGTTAGCAGGTTTTCTTAAACTTCTCCCCAAGTTTATCCTGCCGACACCTTTTGAAATTCTTCAGGCCTTTGTTCGTGACAGAGAATTTCTCTGGCACCATAGCTGGGCGACCTTGAGAGTGGCTTTACTGGGGCTGATTTTGGGAGTCTTGATTGCCTGTCTCATGGCTGTACTTATGGATAGTTTGACTTGGCTCAATGACCTGATTTACCCTATGATGGTGGTTGTTCAGACCATTCCGACCATTGCCATAGCTCCTATTCTGGTCTTGTGGCTAGGTTATGGGATTCTGCCCAAGATTGTCTTGATTATCTTGACGACAACCTTTCCTATCATCGTCAGCATTTTGGACGGTTTTAGGCATTGTGACAAGGATATGCTGACCTTGTTTAGTCTGATGCGGGCCAAGCCTTGGCAAATCCTGTGGCATTTTAAAATTCCAGTCAGCCTGCCTTACTTTTATGCAGGTCTGAGGGTCAGTGTCTCCTACGCCTTTATCACAACAGTGGTATCTGAGTGGTTGGGAGGCTTTGAAGGACTAGGTGTCTACATGATTCAGTCCAAGAAACTGTTTCAGTATGATACCATGTTTGCTATTATTATTCTGGTATCGATTATCAGCCTTTTGGGTATGAAGTTGGTCGATATTAGTGAAAAATATGTTATTAAATGGAAACGTTCGTAGAATTAGAACGTTTCTGAAAAAGAAAAGAGGAAATTGAAATGAAGAAAACATGGAAAGTGTTTTTAACGCTTGTAACAGCTTTTGTAGCTGTTGTGCTTGTGGCCTGTGGCCAAGGAACTGCTTCTAAGGATAATAAGGAAGCAGAACTTAAGAAAATCGACTTTATCTTAGACTGGACACCAAATACCAACCACACAGGGCTTTATGTGGCTAAGGAAAAAGGTTATTTCAAAGAAGCTGGAGTGGATGTTGATTTGAAATTGCCACCAGAAGAAAGTTCTTCTGACTTGGTTATCAATGGTAAGGCACCATTTGCAGTGTATTTCCAAGACTACATGGCAAAAAAATTGGAAAAAGGGGCAGGAATTACTGCCGTTGCAGCTATCGTAGAGCACAATACATCAGGAATTATCTCTCGTAAATCTGACAATGTAGCTAGTCCAAAGGACTTGGTTGGTAAGAAATACGGAACTTGGAATGACCCAACTGAACTTGCTATGTTGAAAACCTTGATAGAATCACAAGGTGGAGACTTTGAGAAGGTTGAAAAAGTACCAAATAACGACTCAAACTCAATCACACCGATTGCCAATGGCGTGTTTGATACTGCTTGGATCTACTACGGTTGGGATGGTATCCTTGCAAAATCTCAAGGCGTAGAGGCTAACTTCATGTATTTGAAAGACTACGTCAAGGAATTTGATTACTACTCACCAGTTATCATCGCAAACAATGACTATTTGAAAGACAACAAGGAAGAAGCTCGCAAAGTTATCCAAGCAATTAAAAAAGGCTACCAATATGCTATGGAGCATCCAGAAGAAGCAGCTGATATCCTCATCAAAAATGCACCTGAACTTCAGGAAAAACGTGACTTTGTCATCGAATCTCAAAAATACTTGTCAAAAGAATACGCAAGCGACAAGGAAAAATGGGGGCAATTTGATGCAGCTCGCTGGAATGCCTTCTACAAATGGGATAAAGAAAATGGTATCCTTAAAGAAGACTTGACAGGCAAAGGCTTCACCAACGAATTTGTGAAATAATGACAGAAATTAAACTAGAACACGTCAGTTATGCCTATGGCCCTGAGAGGATTTTAGAGGACATTAACCTGCAGGTGACTTCAGGAGAAGTGGTTTCTATCTTAGGCCCAAGTGGTGTTGGTAAGACTACGCTTTTCAACTTAATTGCGGGGATTTTAGAAGTTCAGTCAGGGAGAATTGTCCTTGATGGTGAAGAAAATCCCAAGGGGCGCGTGAGTTATATGTTGCAAAAGGATCTGCTCTTGGAGCACAAGACGGTGCTTGGTAATATCATTCTGCCCCTCTTGATTCAAAAAGTGGATAAGGCGGAAGCCATTGCCCGCGCGGATGAAATTCTTGCGACCTTCCAGTTGACAGCTGTAAGAGATAAATACCCTCATGAACTCAGTGGAGGGATGCGCCAGCGTGTAGCCTTACTCAGGACCTATCTTTTCGGGCACAAGCTCTTTCTCTTAGATGAAGCCTTTAGCGCCTTGGATGAGATGACCAAGATGGAACTACACGCTTGGTACCTTGAGATTCACAAGCAGTTGCAGCTAACAACTTTGATCATCACGCATAGTATCGAGGAGGCCCTCAGTCTCAGCGACCGCATCTATATCTTGAAAAATCGCCCTGGGCAGATTGTTTCAGAAATCAAACTAGATTGGTCTGAAGATGAGGACAAGGAAGTCCAAAAGATTGCCTACAAACGTCAAATCTTGGCAGAATTAGGCTTAGATAAGTAGAAAAATAGGGAGTTGGTGAAGATTATCCTTTACCAGCGCCCTTTTTCTTTTAAAAATGAGAAAATTTCGGTATAATAGTCAAAGATAGTCAAGGTTTAAAGAGAGAGGTGGGTTTGTAATGAGATTTAAAAATACATCGGATCATATTGAGGCCTACATCAAGGCGATTTTAGATCAATCTGGAATTGTGGAGTTGCAACGGAGTCAGTTGGCAGATACCTTTCAGGTTGTTCCTAGTCAGATTAACTACGTGATCAAGACACGCTTTACGGAAAGTAGAGGCTACTTGGTTGAAAGTAAACGTGGTGGCGGAGGCTACATTCGCATAGGACGGATTGAGTTTTCTAGTCATCATGAAATGCTCCGCGATTTGCTTTATTCAATTGGTGAGCGAGTCAGTCAAGAAATTTATGAGGATATTCTGCAGCTTTTGGTTGAGCAGGAATTGATGACCAAGCAGGAGATGAATTTGCTAGTATCAGTAGCTGTGGATCGCGTTCTAGGAGAAGAAGCTCCAGTCCTTCGTGCTAATATGCTACGACAGGTCATACAAGAGGTAGATAGAAAAGGGAAGTAAGATGAACTATTCAAAAGCATTGAATGAATGTATCGAAAGTGCCTACATGGTTGCTGGCCATTTTGGAGCTCGTTATCTAGAGTCTTGGCACTTGTTGATTGCCATGTCCAATCACAGTTATAGTGTGGCAGGGGCGACTTTAAATGATTATCCATATGAGATGGACCGTTTAGAAGAGGTCGCTTTGGAACTGACTGAAACGGACTATAGCCAGGATGAAATCTTTACGGAATTGCCGTTCTCCCATCGTTTGCAGGTTCTTTTTGACGAAGCAGAGTATGTAGCGTCAGTGGTCCATGCTAAGGTGCTAGGGACGGAGCACGTCCTCTATGCGATTTTGCATGATGGCAATGCCTTGGCGACTCGTATCTTAGAGAGAGCAGGTTTTTCTTATGAAGATAAGAAAGATCAGGTTAAGATTGCTGCCCTTCGTCGAAATTTAGAAGAACGTGCAGGCTGGACTCGTGAAGATCTCAAGGCTTTACGACAACGACATCGTACAGTAGCTGATAAGCAAAATTCTATGGCTAATATGATGGGCATGCCCCAGACTCCGAGTGGTGGTCTCGAGGACTATACGCATGATTTGACAGAGCAAGCGCGTTCTGGCAAGTTAGAACCAGTCATCGGTCGAGACAAGGAAATCTCCCGTATGATTCAAATCTTGAGCCGTAAAACCAAGAATAATCCTGTCTTGGTTGGGGATGCTGGTGTCGGGAAAACTGCTCTGGCGCTTGGTCTTGCCCAGCGTATTGCTAGTGGTGATGTACCTGCGGAAATGGCTAAGATGCGCGTGTTGGAGCTTGATTTGATGAATGTTGTTGCAGGGACACGCTTCCGTGGTGATTTTGAAGAGCGCATGAACAATATCATCAAGGATATTGAAGAAGATGGTCAAGTCATCCTCTTTATCGATGAACTCCACACTATCATGGGTTCTGGTAGTGGGATTGACTCAACTCTGGATGCGGCCAATATCTTGAAGCCAGCCTTGGCGCGTGGAACTTTGAGAACGGTTGGTGCGACTACTCAGGAAGAATACCAAAAACACATCGAAAAAGATGCGGCCCTTTCTCGTCGTTTCGCTAAAGTGACGATTGAAGAACCAAGTGTGGCAGACAGCATGAGCATTTTGCAAGGCTTGAAGGCGACTTATGAGAAGCATCACCGTGTGCAAATCACAGATGAAGCGGTTGAAACAGCTGTCAAGATGGCCCATCGTTACTTAACCAGTCGTCATTTGCCAGATTCTGCCATCGACCTCTTGGATGAAGCGGCAGCAACAGTGCAAAATAAGGCTAAGCGTGTGAAAGCAGATGATTCTGGCTTGAGTCCAGCTGATAAGGCCCTGATGGATGGCAAGTGGAAACAGGCAGCCCAGCTAATCGCAAAAGAAGAGGAAGTCCCTGTCTACAAAGACTTGGTGACAGAGTCTGATATTTTGACCACCTTGAGTCGTTTGTCAGGAATTCCAGTCCAAAAACTGACTCAGACTGATGCGAAGAAATACCTGAATCTGGAAGCGGAACTCCACAAACGTGTCATCGGTCAAGATCAAGCTGTTTCAAGCATTAGCCGTGCCATTCGCCGCAACCAGTCAGGAATTCGAAGTCACAAGCGTCCGATTGGTTCCTTTATGTTCCTAGGACCCACAGGTGTCGGGAAGACCGAATTGGCCAAGGCTTTGGCAGAAGTCCTCTTTGATGACGAATCAGCCCTTATCCGCTTTGATATGAGTGAGTACATGGAGAAATTTGCAGCTAGCCGTCTCAACGGAGCTCCTCCGGGCTATGTGGGTTATGAAGAAGGTGGGGAGTTGACCGAGAAGGTTCGCAACAAACCATACTCTGTTCTCCTATTTGATGAGGTAGAAAAAGCCCACCCAGACATCTTTAATGTTCTCTTGCAGGTCTTGGATGACGGTGTCTTGACCGATAGTAAGG
>CAJZLM010000034.1:0-8437 GCA_916050595.1 Streptococcus mitis
CAGGTTGCTCAAAGCACAGCTTTGAGGTTGCAGATAAAGCTGACGTGGTTTGAAGAGATTTTCGAAGAGTATGGGAAAAATAATATGTACTGGACTATATTTTGTGATATAATAAAGGATAAGATACTATTTTAGGAGAAGAACTATGGAAGACCCAAGTAGTCAGAATTTGTTGCTACAATTTGTTTTATTGTTTATCTTGACGGTGTTAAATGCCTTTTTCTCAGCCACAGAAATGGCCATGGTTTCACTTAACCGTGCGCGGGTTGAACAAAAGGCAGAAGAAGGAGATAGACGATATATCCGTCTGCTGAAGGTGCTAGAAAATCCTAACCACTTTTTATCAACCATTCAAGTAGGGATTACCCTGATTACGATCTTATCAGGGGCGAGTTTGGCAGAAACTCTGGGACGAGAAATTGCATCTTGGCTTGGAAATGGTGAGACATCTTATGCCGTTGCAAGTTTTCTGTCTTTAGCATTTTTGACTTATATTTCCATCGTTTTTGGGGAATTGTATCCCAAAAGAATCGCTCTTAATCTGAAGGATGCCTTGGCGATTCGTACAGCGCCAGTTATCATTGGGCTTGGGAAACTAGTTAGTCCCTTTGTTTGGCTCTTATCTGCATCTACCAATCTCTTGAGTCGCTTGACTCCGATGACCTTTGACGATGCTGATGAAAAAATGACCCGTGATGAAATTGAGTACATGCTGACCAATAGTGAAGAAACACTAGATGCTGACGAAATTGAAATGTTACAAGGAATCTTTTCACTGGACGAATTAATGGCCAGAGAAGTCATGGTTCCTCGAACGGATGCCTTTATGGTCGATATTCAGGATGATAGTCAAACCATCATCCAAAGTATTTTAAAACAAAATTATTCTCGTATCCCTGTCTATGATGGGGATAAGGACAATGTGATTGGGATCATTCACACCAAGAGTCTCCTTAATGCGGGCTTTGTGGACGGTTTTGACAATATTGTTTGGAAGAAAATCTTACAAGATCCACTTTTTGTTCCTGAAACTATTTTTGTGGATGACTTGTTAAAAGAATTGCGCAATACCCAAAGACAAATGGCAATCTTGCTGGATGAATACGGTGGGATGGCTGGTTTGGTGACCCTGGAAGACCTCTTAGAGGAAATCGTTGGGGAAATCGATGACGAAACAGATAAGGCTGAAATCGAAGTTCATAAAATTGGAGAAGATACTTATATCGTTCAAGGCACCATGAATCTCAATGATTTTAATGACTACTTTGATGTTGAACTGGAAAGTGATGATGTTGATACCATCGCTGGTTACTATTTGACAGGAGTGGGGACCATTCCAACGACTGAGAAACTCAGTTATGAATTAGTCAGCCAAAACAAACAGCTTATCCTAACCAATGATAAAGTGAAAAATGGACGTGTTACCAAGGTAAAAGTCCAAATTACCGAAGTTGAAATAGAAGAAGAAACAGAGTAAACTAGAGGCTTTTGTCACCAGGCGTGACGAAGCTTTTTTCAGTTGATTTCAAGAGGGAATTGTGTCCTCGAAAAACTCAGCCCCAAACTTGCCCCAAAAGTTTTTTAAAGTTATACGTATTTATTCAAGGAAAAAGAAAAAAGCCCTTTAAATTGGGCTTTCTGTTTAAATGAAACCTGAAAAAATCAAGTTATAGAAGGCGGTAGACGGATTTGAACCGACGATCAAGCTTTTGCAGAGCCGTGCCTTACCACTTGGCTATACCGCCTTAACGTTTATTATTATACCTTGAAAATGATTTTCAGTCAATAGCTTTTTCAGATTTTTTGTGTCAATAAGCCTAAATATTCTGAAAATTCGTTTACTTTTCTTGAAATCTATGGTATAATTGATGATAACCTATACTTTATAAGAGGAGTAAAGAAATGAAAAAAAGTCAAGTGCTTGCTGTAGCGGGAGCTACCTTATTAGCGTCAGGAGTTCTAGCTGCGTGTTCAAACACTAGTTCAAATAATGCTAAACTAGCAAAAGATTACCAATATGTTTATCAAACAGATCCAGAAACCTTGGATTATATCGTCAGCAATATCGATTCAACATCATTCGTCACAACAAATGCTGTAGATGGTTTGTTGGCTAATGATAAATATGGTAACCTGGTTCCTTCTATTGCTGAATCATGGACAGTTTCAAAAGATGGTTTGACTTATACCTATAAAATCCGTAAGGATGCTAAATGGGTGACAGCAGAGGGAGAAGAATATGCTCCTGTAACTGCTAAAGACTTCGTTACTGGTTTGAAACACGCCGTAGATGGAAAATCAAAAGGACTTTCAATCGTTAGCTCTTCTATTAAGGGATTAGAAGCCTATATCAAGGGTGAAACAAGCGATTTTTCAACCGTTGGAGTAAAAGCGCTTGATGATCAAACACTAGAATATACTTTGAACCAGCCAGAAACTTTCTGGAATGACAAGACCACTAGTGGTATTTTGATGCCGGTTAATGAAGAATTCTTAACTTCAAAAGGGGAAGGTTTTGGTGCCCCAACCGATGCTAACTCTATTCTTTATAACGGTCCATTTGTCTTAAAATCTGTAACTCCAAAATCATCTATCGAGATGGCTAAAAATGATGCTTACTGGGACAAAGAAAATGTAAAAATTGAGAACGTTAAGTTCACTTTCTGGGATGGTAAGGACCAAGATGTGATTGCTAAAGGTTTTGCCGATGGTCAATATAGCAAGGCCCGTATCTTCCCTACAAGTTCTACATATGAAAAATATGCAGCTGACTTTAAAGATAACATTTACTTTAATGAACCAGGTGCGGGTGTTGCAACTGTCAGCTTGAATTATGGCCGTACAACCTATAACCACACTGCCAAAACAAGTGATGCTCAAAAGACATCTACTCAGAAAGCATTGCTAAACAAGGAATTCCGTCAAGCCTTGAACTTTGCTGTCGATCGCAATTCTTACTCAGCTCAAACAAATGGTACTGATGGAGCTGCAGTAGCCATCCGTAATACGTTTGCACCTTATAATCTTCAAGTTGGTAAGAAAACATTTGGTGAATTGGTACAAGATAGCTTGGCTAAGACAAATTCTTCTACTTGGTCAAACGTGTCTCTAGCAGATTCTCAAAATGGACTTTACAATGAAGAAAAAGCGAAAGAAGTCTTTGCTAAAGCAAAATCAAGCCTACAAGCTGAAGGTGTTGAATTCCCAATCCACTTGGATGCCTTGGTTATCCAAGAATCAACAGCGGTTGTAAACCGTGTTCAATCATTGAAACAATCAATTGAAAAAGTATTGGGTTCAGATAATGTTGTTGTAGACTTACAACAAATGACTCAAGCAGAAGCTTTACCAATTTCATTTAGCGCTCCAACAGCTAAAGAGCAAGACTGGGATATCCATACCTTGCTAGGATGGAACCCTGACTATCAAGATCCTTCTACTTTCTTGGATCAATTCGTCCTTAAGGGAGGAAGCACTCGTCTTTACCTTGGTATTGACCAAAACACAGATGCATCAGTAGTAAGCAAACTTGGTTTAGCTGACTATGGAAAATTACTTGATGACGCAAACAGCGAAAACCAAGATGTTCAAAAACGTTATGAAAAATACGCGGTGGCACAAGCTTGGTTGACTGACAATGCTTTGACAATTCCAGTAATGGCTTCTCCAAAAGAAACAGCCGTTTCATATGTTTCAAAAGTTCTACCATTTAGCTCTTCATATTCAGTAGCCGGCCTTAAAGGTGAAAATTCAGGATACTTGAAGTACACTGAAGTTGGTGAAAAAGCAATCACCAAAGAAGAGTATGAAAAAGCTCGTGAAAAATGGTTGAAAGAAAAGACTGAGTCAAACGAGAAAGCTCAAAAAGAATTGGCAAGTCATGTGAAGTAAATAATTTTCAATAGAACTTTCTCTCCATGAGGAGAAGGTTCTTTTGGGATTTTTAAAGGAAATGATATGAAAAAATATATTTTTATGCGTGTTTTGCGGTCATTGGTTTCTATCTTCTTAGTAACAACCTTGACTTACACGATTATCTATACAATGGTTCCTCGAAAATTAATTTTCAAACAGGATACCAACTATAACAAGATTGCTACAACTGCTGATAAACGTGATAACTATGAGAATACCGTTTATGAGCGTATGGGCTATATCGAGTACTACGATACCAAAGAGTTGCAAGAAAAAGCTAGCCAGATGGATGCTTCTGTAACAGTTGAAGCCAATGATACCAACAAGGCTATCTATGAAAAATACATCAAACAAATCGGTCATGGTTGGACCCTGGGAGAATTTACTGAAAGTGGCCAATTCTACGCTACTCGTGAAATCCCAATTTTTGAACGTGTTTTTCACTTCTATGCTAACTTGATTGACATTGATCATACAAATAAAATTCAAGACCCTGAAAATCCAGACTTGAAACGTTACCTTCGTTTCGAAAATGATCCAGCGATCGGGTGGTCCTTGGTCGGCTCAGGAACAAAACACAAATATCTATTGTACTTCAACAGTCAGTTCCCATTTGTGCATCAAAACTTTGTGAACATCAATTTAGGTGACTCTTATCCAACCTATGCTAATAGCCCTGTTTTACAGGTTATTACTCAAGGACAAGGGCAAACAAAAACATCTCAAGTTCAGTTCCCAACAGGTAAGAAAACTTCTTCTGTAAATATTTACTCAAGAACCTATAAATCACCTAGTCAGGCTGATTCTCGTGAAGTAGCCAACTACGGAAAAGATGATCCTTATACAGCTACTGAAAGTAACTACCAATATCCTTCAATGATTGCCAGCTCTGCT
The DNA here is from genome assembly GCA_916050595.1 of Streptococcus mitis. Lineage (GTDB taxonomy): Bacteria > Bacillota > Bacilli > Lactobacillales > Streptococcaceae > Streptococcus > Streptococcus mitis_CY. The sequence continues at coordinate 4,810 of CAJZLM010000034.1, forward strand.
GTTGTTGGATTGATCGGTTTGGTGATTTCTTATGCGATTGCCGTGCCACTTGGTTCAGCTATGGCTCGCTTCAAGAATACTTGGATTGATAGTTTTTCAACAGGGGCTTTGACCTTCTTGATGGCTCTTCCAACAATTGCCTTGGTTTATATCGTTCGTTTGGCTGGTTCTTCAATCGGCTTACCAGATTCATTCCCTATCTTGGGTGCTGGAGATTGGCGTTCGTATGTTTTACCAGCAGTTATCCTTGGTTTGTTGGGTGCTCCCGGTACAGCCATTTGGATTCGTCGTTATATGATTGATTTACAATCACAGGACTTTGTTCGTTTTGCTCGTGCCAAAGGTTTGTCTGAAAAAGAAATTTCAAACAAACACATCTTTAAAAATGCCATGGTTCCACTGGTTTCAGGAATTCCTGGTGCTGTTATCGGGGTTATCGGTGGTGCAACCCTTACTGAAACAGTCTTCGCCTTCCCAGGTATGGGTAAAATGTTGATTGACTCTGTAAAAGCATCTAATAACTCTATGGTCGTAGGTCTTGTCTTCATCTTTACATGTATTTCTATCTTCTCACTTCTTTTGGGAGATATTTGGATGACTATTATTGACCCACGTATTAAATTGACTGAGAAAGGAGGCAAATAATGTCTACAATCGATAAAGAAAAATTTCAGTTCGTAAAACGTGACGATTTTGCCTCTGAAGCCATTGATGCGCCAGCCTATTCATACTGGGGCTCAGTGTTTAGACAATTTATGAAGAAGAAATCAACTGTAGTCATGCTGGGAATTTTGGTAGCTATCATTTTGATGAGTTTCATCTATCCAATGTTTTCTAAGTTTGATTTCAATGATGTCAGCAAGGTAAACGACTTTAGTGCTCGTTATATCAAGCCAAATGCTGAGCATTGGTTCGGTACAGACAGTAACGGTAAATCTCTTTTTGACGGTGTCTGGTTCGGAGCTCGTAACTCTATCCTCATTTCTGTGATTGCGACAGTGATTAACTTGGTTATCGGTGTTTTTGTCGGTGGTATTTGGGGTATTTCAAAATCAGTTGACCGTGTGATGATGGAAGTTTACAACGTCATCTCAAACATCCCATCTCTTTTGATTGTTATTGTCTTGACTTACTCAATCGGAGCTGGATTCTGGAATCTGATTTTTGCTATGAGTGTGACGACATGGATTGGAATTGCCTTCATGATCCGTGTGCAAATCTTGCGTTACCGTGATTTGGAATACAACTTGGCGTCACGTACTTTGGGAACACCAACCTTGAAGATTGTTGCCAAAAATATTATGCCACAATTGGTATCTGTTATTGTGACAACCATGACTCAAATGCTTCCAAGCTTTATCTCATACGAAGCCTTCTTGTCTTTCTTCGGTCTTGGATTACCGATTACAGTGCCAAGTTTGGGTCGTTTGATTTCGGATTATTCACAAAACGTAACAACCAATGCTTACTTGTTCTGGATTCCATTGACAACTCTTGTCTTGGTATCCTTGTCCCTTTTCGTAGTTGGTCAAAACTTAGCGGATGCTAGTGATCCACGTACACATAGATAGGAGTAGAAATGACAAAAGAAAAAAATGTAATTTTGACTGCTCGCGATATTGTCGTGGAATTTGACGTTCGTGACAAAGTATTGACAGCCATTCGCGGCGTTTCCCTTGAACTAGTTGAAGGAGAAGTATTAGCCTTGGTAGGTGAGTCAGGATCAGGAAAATCTGTTTTGACAAAGACCTTCACAGGTATGCTTGAAGAAAATGGTCGCATTGCCCAAGGAAGTATTGACTACCGTGGTCAGGATTTGACAGCTCTATCTTCTCACAAGGATTGGGAACAAATTCGTGGTGCTAAGATTGCGACTATCTTTCAAGATCCAATGACTAGTTTGGACCCAATTAAAACAATTGGTAGTCAGATTACAGAAGTTATTGTAAAACACCAAGGAAAAACAGCTAAAGAAGCGAAAGAATTGGCGATTGACTACATGAATAAGGTTGGGATTCCAGACGCAGATAGACGTTTTGATGAATACCCATTCCAATATTCTGGAGGGATGCGTCAACGTATCGTTATTGCGATTGCCCTTGCCTGCCGACCTGATGTCTTGATCTGTGATGAGCCAACGACAGCCTTGGATGTGACTATTCAAGCTCAGATTATTGATTTGCTCAAATCCTTGCAAAATGAGTACCATTTCACAACCATCTTTATCACTCACGATCTTGGTGTGGTAGCAAGTATTGCGGATAAGGTAGCGGTTATGTATGCAGGAGAAATCGTTGAGTATGGAACTGTTGAGGAAGTCTTCTATGATCCTCGCCATCCATATACATGGAGTCTCTTGTCTAGCTTGCCTCAGCTTGCTGATGATAAAGGGGATCTTTACTCAATCCCAGGAACACCTCCGTCACTTTATACTGACCTGAAAGGGGATGCCTTTGCCTTGCGTTCTGACTATGCAATGCAGATTGACTTTGAACAAAAAGCTCCTCAATTCTCAGTATCAGAGACACATTGGGCTAAAACTTGGCTACTTCATGAGGATGCTCCAAAAGTAGAAAAACCAGCTGTGATTGCAAATCTACATGATAAGATCCGTGAAAAAATGGGATTTGCCCATCTGGCTGACTAGGAGGAAGGAAATGTCTGAAAAATTAGTAGAAATCAAAGATTTAGAAATTTCCTTCGGTGAAGGAAGTAAGAAGTTTGTCGCGGTTAAAAATGCTAACTTCTTTATCAACAAGGGAGAAACTTTCTCGCTTGTAGGTGAGTCAGGTAGTGGGAAAACAACTATTGGTCGTGCGATAATCGGTCTAAATGATACAAGTAATGGTGATATCATTTTTGATGGTCAAAAGATTAATGGTAAGAAATCGCGTGAACAAGCTGCGGAATTGATTCGTCGTATCCAGATGATTTTCCAAGACCCTGCAGCAAGTTTGAATGAACGTGCTACTGTTGATTATATTATTTCTGAAGGTCTTTATAATCACCGTTTATTTAAGGATGAAGAAGAACGTAAAGAGAAAGTTCAAAATATTATCCGTGAAGTAGGTCTGCTTGCTGAGCACTTGACTCGTTACCCTCATGAATTCTCAGGTGGTCAACGTCAACGTATCGGTATTGCCCGTGCCTTGGTCATGCAACCAGACTTTGTTATTGCAGATGAGCCCATTTCAGCCTTAGACGTTTCTGTTCGTGCCCAAGTCTTGAACTTGCTCAAAAAATTCCAAAAAGAACTTGGTTTGACCTATCTCTTTATCGCCCATGACTTGTCTGTCGTTCGTTTTATTTCAGATCGTATCGCAGTTATTTACAAGGGTGTTATTGTAGAGGTTGCAGAAACAGAAGAATTGTTTAACAATCCAATTCATCCATATACTCAAGCCTTGCTTTCAGCGGTACCAATCCCAGATCCAATCTTGGAACGTAAGAAGGTCTTGAAGGTTTACGACCCAAGTCAACATGACTATGAGACTGATAAGCCATCTATGGTAGAGATCCGTCCAGGTCACTATGTTTGGGCTAACCAAGCTGAATTGGCGCGTTACCAACAAGGGTTAAACTAATAATGGTTTTATAATTTCCATGTTAATTTTTATGGAAATTATAA
>CAJZLM010000035.1:0-8373 GCA_916050595.1 Streptococcus mitis
CTTGAGTACGGTAAGGCGACGCTGACGTGGTTTGAATTTGATTTTCGAAGAGTATGACTAGAAAAAACAAAGGAGAAACCATGTCTCAACTCTATGATATTACCATTGTAGGTGGTGGTCCTGTCGGTCTTTTTGCGGCCTTCTATGCCCACCTACGCCAAGCCAAGGTTCAAATCATCGACTCTCTTCCCCAACTAGGTGGACAACCTGCTATTCTCTACCCTGAAAAGGAAATCCTAGACGTACCAGGTTTCCCAAACCTAACTGGAGAAGAGTTGACCAACCGCTTGATTGAACAGTTAAACGGCTTTGATACCCCTATTCATCTCAATGAAACGGTTCTTGAGATTGAAAAACAAGAAGAAGGATTTGTCATCACAACTTCTAAAGGAAGTCATCTGTCTAAAACTGTTATCATTGCTATGGGGGGTGGTGCCTTCAAACCACGTCCGCTGGAACTAGAAGGCGTTGAGGGCTATGAAAATATCCACTACCACGTTTCTAACATTCAGCAATATGCTGGTAAGAAAGTGACGATTCTGGGTGGTGGGGACTCAGCTGTTGATTGGGCTTTAGCTTTTGAAAAAATTGCGCCAACTACCCTTGTCCACCGTAGAGATAATTTCCGCGCCTTGGAACACAGTGTCCAAGCTTTGCAGGAATCTTCTGTGATCATCAAGACACCATTCGTCCCTAGCCAACTCCTTGGAGATGGAAAAACACTCGATAAACTTGAAATCACAAAAGTCAAATCTGATGAAACAGAAACTATTGACCTAGACCACCTCTTTGTCAACTATGGTTTCAAATCTTCTGTTGGTAACCTTAAAAACTGGGGTCTGGACCTCAACCGTCACAAGATTATCGTCAATAGCAAGCAAGAATCTAGCCAAGCAGGTATCTATGCTATCGGTGACTGTTGCTACTATGACGGAAAAATTGATCTGATTGCGACAGGGCTTGGAGAAGCACCAACCGCTGTTAACAATGCCATTAACTACATCGACCCAGAACAAAAAGTACAACCAAAACACTCTACTAGTTTATAGAAAAAGAACCACGAGTCACATAGGATTCGTGGTTTTATAGTTCATCGGCTAATTTGTTAGCTCATATTTCCCCCTTCTTTAACAAAAATAAAAATGCCTATCAAACTGATAAAACATGTGATATAATAGGGACGGCACTAACAATACGCCTTGGAAAAGGAGGTATTACAGATGCTAGAACTTCTCAAAATAGTACTTATCGCAGTCATCGAGAGTATCATCTCATGGCTGGTGACTCGTTGGTTAGACGATCACTTCGACAAGTAACCTTCCTGGTTAGTGCTATCTAACCTAGAAAAAAATCCCCTCAGTATTGCAGTACCGAGGGGATTTCTGTTAGCACTAAAATGCTAGAACTTCTCAATTCCCCTTTATTATCTCACATACTCTATTTAATTGTCAAGAAAGAGGTGTTTTATATCTTTATAACTCATCGGCTATCTTATTGATTTTTCTGAGTCTGTGGTTAACACCACTTTTGGTCAGAGGAGTGCTGAGACTATCTGCTAACTGCTGGATAGAGTAATCTGGGTGCTGAATTCGCAACTGCGCTACCTCCTGCAAATCTACTGGTAGATTTTCTAGGCCCATGATATCTTTGATTTTGCTGATATTGTTGATAGTCTTCATGCTGGCAGAAACTGTCCGAGCAATATTCGCCGTTTCAGCATTATTAGCACGATTAAGGTCGTTACGGGTTTCTCGTAAAATCTTAACTCGCTCAAAATCATCACGCGCCTTCATGGCTCCGATGACAATCAAGAAGTCCATAATATCTTCGGCTCGCTGGAGATAGGTCACAGCTCCCTTCTTACGCTCAAGAACCTTAGCATCCAGTAAAAACTGCTGGAGAAGAGAGGCAATCCCTTGCGCGTGGTCCAAATAAACAGAACTGATTTCCAACTGGTACTTACCTGACTCAGGGTCACGAATGCTGCCATTTGCCAAGAAAGCGCCACAGAGATAGGCACGGCCTGCTTCCTCGTCTGATAAAATCGCCCCATCAATACCTGTTTCCAGACCAAAGAACGAGTCTGCCAAGTGCAAATCACTCAATAAGTCCTGCACCTTTTCATCTGTAAAAACGGTATAGACCCGATTCTTACGAAGATTGCTCCGTTGGTGGTGTCGGATTTCCGATTTGATTTCGTAGAAATGGAGAAAGGACTCATAGAGGTGCCGAGCCAGTTTGGCATTTTCTGTCACGACAGACAAGGTCAAGCCCGAAGTCGAAAGACCGATGCTACCAGACATCTTGATAATGGCAGATAATTCATGCCGGCTCAGATGGTGCTGACCTAGGATTTCTTCTTTTACTGCTACTGTGAAACTCATTTTCTCACCTGTATAATCCGCATCAACTCATCAACAATCAAATCCCCATCGTGGAAGGCACCTCCATTTTCCAGACGAAGGAAGTTGGATGAAATCACACGCGGAACTTGCTTACAAAGACCAGCAAAATCATGTTCCACCTGCACCAAGTATTCATCAAAACGGTTGGAATTCATGTATTCCTGAGGCACTTTTTCAATATTCACCAAGACAGTATCGATAAAAGGGCGACCAAGGTGACGATGCAAGACCTCCACGTGGTCACTATCTGTAAAGTGTTCTGTCTCCCCACGTTGGGTCATGATATTACAGACATAGGCGATTTCTGCCTTGGTTTCCAAAAGCGCCTGCCCGATTTCCTTAATCACGATATTGGGCAAAATCGAGGTAAAGAGAGAACCAGGTCCGAGGACAATCATGTCACTTTCAAGAATGGTCTGCACTACTCGACGGCTAGCCAGAGGCGTATCATCATTGAGGGTATTGGTCACATAGACATGGTCAATCATGCCTGGATGGTCTGCAATATGACTCTCTCCAGCCACCTCTGTCCCATCCTGAAAGACTGCGTGTAGGGTCAAAGGATGGTCACTGGAAGGATAAATCTTCCCAGTGGTATGGAAAAATTTGCTCAATAACTGCATGGCATTATAGGTCGAACCCTGCATTTCTGACAGGCCTGCGATAATGAGATTACCCAATGGATGGCCAGCAAAGGCTCCAGCATCTTCAGAGAAGCGATACTGAAAGACCTTTTCATAAAACTTAGGCATATCTGACATGGCCACAAGGACATTCCGAAGATCACCTGGCGGTGTCAACTGCTGCATATTTTTTCTGAGTTCACCTGAAGAACCACCATCATCCGCCACCGTTACGATAGCAGCGATTTCCACATCTTTTTCACGTAGACTTTTAAGAATGACGGGGATCCCAGTCCCTCCACCAATCACCGTTATCTTTGGTTTTCTCATGAACGGTTTACCGTTTCCTTTCTTCGGTCTTTGTCGCGATGCCCTTCATTGACAGGCCAATTCTTGGATAAGTCCTGCGCCAAGCGTTTAGCAAAGGCCACACTACGGTGTTGCCCACCCGTACAACCCATGGCAATGGTCAAAACGGACTTACCTTCCTTTTGGTAACTTGGCAAAATCGGCTCAATCAAGGCCAACAAATGTTGATAAAAGTCTTCTGACTCAGGATGATTCATGACATAGTCATAAACTGGTTCATCCACACCCGTTTGGTTTCTCAGTTCTGGTAGATAGTAGGGATTTGGCAAGAATCGAACATCAAAGACTAAATCTGCATCAATCGGGATTCCATATTTAAAGCCAAAAGACATGACTTCGATACGGAAAGACTGGGCTTGTTCCTGATCAGAAAACTGCTCTGCAATGGTTTTACGCAGCTCACGAGGAGTGAGTTCAGTTGTATCCACCACATTTTGGCTCATATTTTTCAAAGGTGCCAAGAGTTCACGTTCCAGCTTGATTCCATCCAAAATCCGTCCATCTGCAGCTAATGGGTGACTCCGTCTGGTTTCCTTGTAACGAGCGACCAATTCCTTATCAGCTGCATCCAAAAAGAGAATTTTAAAGTCCAGTTCTTCCTTGTTTTCCAACTCATCCAAAACATCTTGAATCTCTGAGAAGAAAGAACGGCTACGCATATCTACTACCAAGGCCAACTTATGGTCGTCTTCCTTTGTTTCCACCAACTGCAAAAACTTAGGCAAGAGAGCTGGAGGCATATTATCAATAGTAAAATAACCCAAATCTTCGAAGGACTGAATGGCAACTGTTTTCCCTGCACCACTCATTCCTGTCACAATCACCAAGTGAAGTTGTTTCTTTGTCATCTTTTTCTCCTTATATCAAAAGAAGTTTGGCAGAACCAAACTTCAACTAGCTTATCCAATCTCTGCGATGACTTCGATTTCGACTTTTACATCACGAGGAAGACGAGCTACCTCCACAGCTGAACGAGCTGGGAATTCCTCTTTAAAGGCTGTTTGGTAAACCTCATTAAAAGGAACAAAGTCGTTCATATCACTCAAGAAACAAGTTGTTTTGACAACATGGTCAAAGTCAGTTCCTGCCTCTGCCAAAATAGCACCGATGTTTTTCAAGACTTGTTCTGTCTGTTCTTGGATCGTTTCTCCAACGATTTCCCCAGTTTCAGGAGAGAGAGGAACTTGACCACTAGCAAACAAAAGGTTGCCAACGATTTTTCCTTGAACATAGGGTCCGATAGCCTTTGGAGCTTTGTCTGTATGAATTGTTTTTGCCATTTTCTTTTCCTCACAATTTTTCTAAGATTGCATCCCAAGCTTCATCCATCCCTGCCTTGCTGACAGATGAAAAGAGGATAAAGTCGTCACTTGGGTCAAAGTTTAATTTCTTTTTGATTGCTGATTCGTGCTTGTTCCATTTACCACGAGGAATCTTGTCCGCCTTGGTCGCCACAATGATGACTGGAATCTCATAATACTTAAGAAATTCGTACATCTGCACATCATCTGCTGACGGGTCATGACGAAGGTCAACTAGACTGACCACTGCACGGAGATTTTCCCGAGTCGTTAGGTACTCCTCAATCATGCGCCCCCACTTTTCACGTTCCTTTTTAGAAACACGGGCATAGCCATAACCAGGCACATCCACAAAGCGCATCTTGTCATCAATGTTAAAGAAGTTCAGCAGCTGAGTTTTACCAGGTTTCCCCGATGTTCGGGCTAGATTCTTGCGGTTCAGCATGGTGTTGATAAAGCTAGACTTGCCAACATTTGAACGCCCTGCAAGAGCGATCTCTGGCAATTCATCCTGCGGATAGTGGGACTTATTAGCCGCACTGAGCAAGATTTCAGCATTGTGTGTATTAAGTTCCATAGTCACCTCTAGGCTGTTTCTAGGATTGGTTTATCCGTTCCATCGACAGCTTCTTTAGTGATGCGGACCAATTTCACATTTTCCTGACTCGGTACTTCAAACATGACATCTAGCATGGTTTCCTCGATAATAGAGCGAAGACCACGCGCACCCGTTTTACGTTCGATGGCCTTGTTGGCAATCTCTTGAAGGGCTTCGTCGTCAAATTCCAACTCGACATCATCATAAGAAAGCAAGGTTTGGTACTGTTTGACCAAGGCATTTCTTGGCTCTTTCAAGATGCGAACCAAGTCATCCACTGTCAATTGCTCAAGAGCCGCAAAGACAGGCAAGCGTCCAATCAACTCAGGGATAATACCAAATTTTTGAATATCTTCTGCGATGATTTCTTGCATGTAAGAGCTGTTTTCATCAATCGCTTTATTGTTTTGACCAAAGCCGATAACCTTTTCACCCAGACGTTGTTTGACAATTTCTTCGATACCATCAAAGGCACCACCCACGATGAAGAGGATATTTTTTGTATCCACTTGAATCATCTCTTGTTGTGGATGTTTACGTCCACCTTGAGGCGGTACGCTGGCAACAGTTCCCTCGATAATCTTGAGAAGGGCTTGTTGTACCCCTTCACCAGAAACATCACGTGTGATAGAAACGTTCTCGCTTTTCTTGGCAATCTTGTCAATTTCATCCACGTAGATAATCCCACGCTCTGCACGTTCGATGTTAAAGTCAGCAGCCTGCAATAGTTTGAGGAGAATATTTTCCACATCCTCACCCACATAACCAGCCTCAGTCAGAGCTGTCGCATCTGCAATCGCAAAAGGCACATTCAAGCTCTTAGCCAAGGTCTGAGCAAGGAAAGTTTTCCCTGAACCAGTTGGTCCAATCATCAAGATGTTTGACTTCTGCAAATCCACATCTTCTGACTCTTCACGCGTATCGTGGAAATTAATACGTTTGTAGTGGTTGTAAACAGCTACTGCCAAGGCACGTTTAGCACGATCTTGACCGATTACATAGTGGTTCAAGATATGGAGGAGTTCGATTGGTTTTGGCACCTCAGACAAGTCTGCCAAGACTTCCTCAGCCAACTCCTCTCGAATGATTTCCTGGGCCAACTCCACACATTCATTACAGATAAAGGCGTTGTTCCCAGCGATTATTTTTTGTACTTCTTCTTGGCTTTTGCCACAAAATGAGCAATAAACCATCATATCATTATTCCTAGTTGTAGGCATGATTTCCTTCCGTTCTATTCTATACTGTCATTCTATCTAAAATAAGGTCATGTAAAAAGCATGAATACTATTGACCAAATTGGTAAAGGCACTTAACCAGAGCAGGACAGAAAGTCCATAGCGCTTTTTACGAAAAGCCTGTGCTCCTGCAAGCAAGCAGACCAAACACAGCATGGCTGTGAAAAAACCAAATATACTACGTTCCATTAGACTTCCTTTCTCTTGCGGTATTGGATGGTAAAATCATAAGGATTTTTCTCATCTTTGGTATAGGATTTGCTTGAAACTGTCTCAAAAAGAGACAAGTCAAAGTCTTCAGGGAAATAGGTATCTCCTTCCACCCGTGCATGGATTTGAGTGACAATGACTTCATCCAAATAGGGTTCAAAAGCCTGAAAAATTTGCTTTCCACCGAGAATATAGAGATTCTTGTCTTGACCCTGATACCAGTCTAGAACAGACTGGATGTCCTGAAAAGTAGTAACCCCATCTATCTTTTCTTCCAAATTACGTGTCAAAATCAAGGTCTCCCGTTTTGGAAGCAAGCGACGCCCCATCCCATCAAAGGTCACGCGCCCCATCAAGATAGCATGATTCAGAGTTGTTTCTTTGAAGTGTTGCAGTTCTGCTGGTAAATGCCAAGGCAGACGATTGTCCTTACCAATCACACCCTCTTCATCCTGGGCCCAAATAGCTACGATTTTCTTAGTCATGCTTCCATCCTTTTCACTGATAGTACTATTTTATCAAAAAACTCAAAAAAAGACTGGTTTGGAATAGCTTACAGAATAGAAAAAAATCTGTAAGAGGCATCCTACAGATTTTTATATGATTATTCTATTTCTTACAAACCAGGTGCTTGTCCAAGTTCTGCGGCAAGCATCCAGATTGTTTTATCAGTTTCAGTTTTAGCATCTGTAAAGATACCGTTTGTCACATCGTCACCTTCTTCATCAGTAACATCCAAACCTTTTTGGAAGAGTTCTGACAAGTAACGGTAGATAGCAAGGACACGTTCCAAGCTTTCTTCAACATTACGGTATTCACCAGCTTCTTCTTCGATTTCACTGTTTTGAAGGAATTCTGTCAATGTAGAGAATGGGCTACCACCAAGTGTGATCAAACGCTCACTGATTTCATCCAATTGACCATCAAGAGCTTCCATATACTCATCCATTTTTGGATGCCATACAAGGAAACCACGACCACGCATGTACCAGTGCACTTGGTGCAAAGCAACGTGAGCTACATACAAATCAGCAACAGCTTGGTTCAATACTTCCTTTGTTTTTGCCAATGCTACTGGCGCTGCTTTTGTTAATGATGTTACGTCTTTTACTGCTTCTTTTTTCAATTCTACCATTTTATTTTACCTCATTCATTATTATTTGTAACCACTTCTTAATGATTACTACCTTAGTATACTACTAAGGAAAACCAATAGCAAGCCAAATGACTCACATGAGAAAAGTTGCAATAGACTGATAATTTAAGATTTTTTTAGAATAAAACCTAGTCACTTTCAAACTCTCTTAACAGCTATAAAATAAAGAAAAAGAGTATACAATTTGTAGGCTCTTTTCTCATTTTACATCTTAATACCAGACACTGACATCAACCTGTCCTCGTATCCCTTTAAGAGAGTCAGATGAAGTATATTGCCATCCTTTTTCTCCTGAATAATGAGGATTGTTCCAATCAAGCGCATCCGTATAAGCTGCAACCCAGTTTACATGTTGTAAAATATTTGGATGATTCAAACGAGTTTGCAAAAGTTGACGATAGCTATAAACTTTCACGTTTTGGTAACCAGCATGCTTCATGGTTTCCATATACTTATTGATAATTTTAACCCAA
>CAJZLM010000036.1:0-8368 GCA_916050595.1 Streptococcus mitis
TTGAGCAACCTGCGGCTAGCTTCCTAGTTTGCTCTTTGATTTTCATTGAGTATAAGAAGTCCTTTTCCTTAAAGGAAGAGGCTTTTTACTTGCTTTTCTGCTGCTTCCTCATTTGTCCTAAAGCCTTTTTTGTGTTAAAATGAATGGTATGAAAGCTAAAAAAATGTGGATGGCAGGTCTGGCTCTGCTTGGTATTGGGAGCCTTGCCCTTGCTACGAAAAAAGTTGCAGATGACCATAAGCTCATGAAGACTCAGGAAGAGTTGACAGCGATTGTGCGAGACCATTTTTCAGACATGGGGGAAATTGCGACCCTCTATGTTCAAGTTTACGAAAGCAGTCTGGAGAGCTTGGTTGGTGGCGTCATTTTTGAGGATGGCCGTCATTATACCTTTGTCTATGAAAATGAAGACCTAGTCTATGAGGAGGAAGTCTTATGATACAACCAGCAAGTATAGAAGAATTAGCATCTTTAGTAGAAAAAGATGGCAAGAAGGTCTTTCTTTTTGTAGCAGACTGGTGTGGCGATTGTCGTTATATCTATCCTGCCTTACCAGAAATTGAGGAGACCAATCCAGAGTTCACCTTTATTCGAGTGGACCGAGACCAGTATATGGATTTGGCTAAACTCTGGGATGTTTACGGGATTCCTAGCCTTGTTGTTCTAGAAAAGGACAAGGAAATTGGTCGTTTTGTTAATCGTGACCGTAAAAGTAAGCAACAAATTAACGACTTTTTAGCAGGACTGAAATAGGAGAAAATAGAAACAATGATTTTTACATATAACAAAGAACATGTCGGTGATGTCCTTATGGTCATCGTGAAAAACAGTGGAGATGCCAAACTGGACGTGGAGCGCAAAGGCAAGGTAGCCCGTGTTTTCCTCAAAGAAAATGGAGAAACAGTGGCTTGGAATATTTTTGAAGTTTCAAGTTTATTTGAAATTGCAGAGCGTGGTCAAGTCTTTTTATCAGATGAGCAAGTCGCTCGTTTGAACCAAGAGTTGCAGGCAGAAGGTTTTACAGAAGAAATTGTTAATGACAAGGAACCTAAGTTTGTTGTTGGTGAAATTGTCGAGATGGTAGCCCATCCTGATAGTGACCACCTTAACATCTGCCAAGTTGCAGTCGCGAGTGACAAGACAGTGCAAATCGTTGCAGGGGCTCCCAATGCGCGTGTCGGTCTGAAAACCATTGTAGCTCTTCCAGGAGCTATGATGCCCAAAGGCAATCTTATTTTCCCAGGCGAACTTCGTGGTGAAAAGAGTTTTGGCATGATGTGTAGCCCTCGTGAATTGCATTTGCCAAATGCTCCGCAAAAACGTGGTATTATTGAATTATCAGAAGACCAAGTTGTCGGAACTCCATTTGATCCAACTAAGCACTGGACTGCCTAAGAAGTTGTTAGTATCTGATAGACCAGCTAGAAGGAAATAAGATGGCAAAAAATGTAGTGATTACAGGAGCGACATCAGGTATTGGTGAAGCAATTGCGCGTGCTTATCTGGAGCAGGGTGAGAATGTCGTTCTAACAGGTCGACGGATAGACCGATTAGAAATCCTTAAGTCGGAGTTTGCAGAAACTTTTCCAAATCAAACCGTCTGGACCTTTCCACTAGATGTCACGGATATTACTGTGGTAAAGACTGTCTGCTCTGATATTCTAGAAACGATAGGTCAGATTGATATTCTGGTCAACAATGCCGGACTGGCTCTAGGTTTAGCACCTTATCAGGACTATGAAGAGCTGGATATGTTGACCATGCTGGATACCAATGTCAAAGGTTTGATGGCAGTCACTCGCTGTTTCTTGCCAACAATGGTAAAAGCCAATCAAGGACATATCATCAACATGGGGTCAACCGCAGGAATCTACGCCTATGCAGGTGCAGCAGTTTATTCAGCTACCAAGGCAGCAGTTAAGACCTTTTCAGATGGTCTGCGAATTGATACCATTGCAACGGATATCAAGGTGACGACCATTCAGCCTGGAATTGTCGAAACAGATTTTTCTACAGTGCGTTTTCATGGTGACAAAGAGCGGGCTGCGACGGTTTATCAGGGAATCGAAGCCTTGCAGGCACCGGACATCGCCGACACAGTAGTCTATGTGACCAGTCAACCTCGTCGTGTGCAGATTACAGATATGATCATTATGGCAAATCAACAGGCGACAGGTTTCATGGTTCATAAAAAATAAAAAATTTTTTCTCGAAAAGTTACAAATTTCTGTAACTTTTTTTGATTTCCTACGAATAGATAAGTAGGAGGAAAAAATATGTATAATAAAGTTATCATGATTGGGCGTTTGACGTCTACACCAGAATTGCACAAAACCAACAATGACAAGTCAGTAGCGCGAGCAACTATCGCTGTGAACCGTCGTTACAAAGACCAAAACGGTGAACGTGAAGCTGACTTTGTCAATATGGTTCTATGGGGCAGACTAGCAGAAAGCTTGGCCAGCTACGCAACTAAAGGTAGTCTCATTTCCGTTGATGGGGAATTGCGTACTCGTCGCTTTGAGAAAAATGGTCAAATGAACTATGTGACCGAAGTCCTTGTGACAGGATTCCAACTCTTGGAAAGTCGTGCTCAACGTGCCATGCGAGAAAATAACGCAGGGCAGGATTTGGCAGATTTGGTTTTGGAAGAGGAAGAATTGCCATTTTAAGCATTAAAAAGTCTGAGTTGGTCTCAGGCTTTTTATCTTGAGAAAGTCAGACTTTTTTCTTGACTATTTCTGACCAAGTGATACAATAGAACTATAAATTAGCACTCAGATATAAAGAGTGCTAATAATATGTAGTTCATCATGGAGGAAAACAGATGTTGAAACCATTAGGGGACCGTGTGGTCTTAAAAGTAGAAGAAAAAGAACAAACTGTTGGAGGTTTTGTCCTCGCAGGTTCAGCCCAAGAAAAAACTAAAACAGCCAAAGTTGTGGCTACTGGACAAGGTGTTCGTACCTTGAACGGTGACTTGGTTGCTCCAAGTGTTAAGACTGGAGACCGTGTCTTAGTTGAAGCCCACGCAGGTCTTGATGTCAAAGATGGTGATGAGAAGTACATCATCGTTGGCGAAGCTAACATCTTGGCTATCATTGAAGAATAGAAGGAGAAAGTAAGTATGTCAAAAGAAATTAAATTTTCATCTGATGCTCGTTCAGCCATGGTCCGTGGTGTCGATATCCTTGCAGATACTGTTAAAGTAACCTTGGGACCAAAAGGTCGTAACGTTGTGTTGGAAAAATCATTTGGCTCACCCTTGATTACCAATGACGGTGTGACCATTGCCAAAGAAATTGAATTGGAAGACCATTTTGAAAATATGGGTGCCAAATTGGTATCAGAAGTAGCTTCAAAAACCAATGATATTGCAGGTGATGGGACTACAACTGCAACTGTTTTGACCCAAGCAATCGTCCGTGAAGGAATCAAAAACGTCACAGCAGGTGCAAATCCAATCGGTATTCGTCGTGGGATTGAAGCAGCAGTTGCCGCAGCAGTTGAAGCTTTGAAAAACAACGCCATCCCTGTTGCCAATAAAGAAGCCATTGCTCAGGTTGCTGCCGTATCTTCTCGTTCCGAAAAAGTAGGCGAATACATCTCTGAAGCTATGGAAAAAGTTGGCAAAGATGGAGTCATCACTATCGAAGAGTCACGTGGTATGGAAACAGAGCTTGAAGTTGTTGAAGGAATGCAGTTTGACCGCGGTTACCTTTCACAGTACATGGTGACAGATAGCGAAAAAATGGTAGCTGATCTTGAAAATCCATACATTTTGATTACTGATAAGAAGATTTCAAATATCCAAGAAATCTTGCCACTCCTAGAAAGTATTCTCCAAAGCAATCGTCCACTCTTGATTATTGCGGATGATGTAGATGGCGAAGCTCTTCCAACTCTTGTTTTGAACAAGATTCGTGGAACCTTCAACGTGGTAGCAGTCAAGGCACCTGGTTTTGGTGACCGTCGCAAAGCCATGCTTGAAGACATTGCCATCTTAACAGGCGGAACAGTTATCACAGAAGACCTAGGTCTTGAGTTGAAAGATGCTACAATTGAAGCACTTGGTCAAGCAGCGAGAGTAACTGTGGACAAAGATAGCACTGTTATCGTAGAAGGTGCTGGAAATCCTGAAGCGATTTCTCACCGTGTTGCAGTTATCAAGTCTCAAATCGAAACCACAACTTCTGAATTTGACCGTGAAAAATTGCAAGAACGCTTGGCGAAATTGTCAGGTGGTGTAGCAGTCATCAAGGTCGGAGCTGCAACTGAAACTGAGTTGAAAGAAATGAAACTCCGCATTGAAGATGCCCTCAACGCTACTCGTGCAGCTGTTGAAGAAGGAATCGTTGCAGGTGGTGGAACAGCCCTTGTAAATGTTATCCCTGCCGTAGCTGATTTGGAATTAACAGGAGACGAAGCAACGGGTCGCAATATTGTTCTCCGTGCTTTGGAAGAACCTGTTCGTCAAATCGCCCACAATGCAGGATTTGAAGGCTCTATCGTTATCGATCGTTTGAAAAATGCTGAAGTTGGTACAGGCTTCAATGCAGCAACTGGCGAATGGGTTAACATGATTGATCAAGGGATTATCGACCCAGTTAAAGTGAGTCGTTCAGCTCTACAAAATGCAGCATCTGTAGCCAGCTTGATTTTGACTACGGAAGCAGTCGTAGCCAATAAACCAGAACCAGCAGCCCCAGCTCCAGCAATGGATCCAAGTATGATGGGTGGGATGATGTAAGCTTTCTATAGAAAACAACTTATAAAAAACACAAAAGGAGGGAATGGCTATTCCTCCTTTTTATGATATTCACTTCTAAATAGATTTGAGCTCTCCTAACTTATATGATAAAATAAGACTATAAAAAGGAGAAGAACATGATCGATGTAGAAGAAATTCTGAGCAAGATGAACCTCAATCAGAAGATTAATTATGACCGTGTCATGCAGAAGATGGTACAAGTATGGGAGAAAAATGAGCAACGGCCAACCATTCTCATGCACGTTTGCTGTGCCCCTTGCAGTACCTATACCCTCGAATATTTGACCAAGTATGCAGATGTGACAATCTATTTTGCCAATTCTAATATCCATCCCAAGGCAGAATACCATAAGCGTGCCTATGTGACTAAAAAGTTTGTCAGTGATTTCAATGAGCGAACTGGCAATAGCGTTCAATACCTAGAAGCTCCTTATGAACCTAACGAATATCGTAAACTGGTTCGAGGTTTGGAAGAAGAGCCTGAAGGTGGCGACCGTTGCAAGGTTTGCTTTGACTACCGACTGGATAAGACAGCTCAAGTGGCTATGGACTTGGGCTTTGACTACTTTGGCTCAGCCTTGACCATCAGTCCTCATAAGAATTCTCAAACCATTAATAGTATCGGAATCGATGTGCAAAAAATTTATACAACCCACTATCTTCCAAGTGATTTCAAGAAAAATCAAGGCTACAAACGTTCGGTAGAGATGTGTGAAGAGTATGATATCTATCGTCAATGTTATTGTGGATGCGTCTATGCAGCCCAAGCCCAGAATATTGATCTTGTTCAGGTTAAGAAGGATGCCACAGCTTTCTTGTTGGATAAGGATGTTGAAAAAGACTATTCCCACATCAAATTTACTGTTACGAAATTAGATATATAGAAATCACCCCAGCTGTAAAGCTGGGTTTTTAAAATAAAAAAACCGGGGTCTTAACCCCAGTTTGACAACTTTACCGATTCTTTAGTTCTACATAGCGCTTGTACCAAATGTTTACATAGGCTTCTGAGAAAGGACCTCGTCCATTGTTAATCCAATCAACAAGAATTTTGACATGTTCTTTTAAAATATAGTCCAAGTCATCAGAATAATTCATTTTGCGTTTGTGACGCTCATACTCCTCAACGTCCAAGAGACGTTTCTCTCCATCTGTAAAAATTTTAACATCCAAATCGTAATCAATATACTTCAGTGCTTCTTCATCCAGATAGTAGGGGCTAGCCATATTGCAATAGTAGGAAATTCCATTATCGCGAATCATGGCAATGATATTAAACCAATATTTCTTGTGAAAGTAAACAATAGCCGGTTCTCGAGTGACCCAACGACGACCATCACTTTCGGTAACCAGTGTATGATCGTTGACACCAATAATGGCGTTTTCTGTTGTTTTTAGTACCATGGTGTCCCGCCAAGTTCGGTGGAGACTCCCATCATGCTTATAACTTTGAATTGTAATAAAGTCGCCTTCTTTTGGAAGCTTCATAACTAACCAACTTTCTACAATTTATAAGTTTATCGTTTACTATTGTACCATAAAATTACCTAAAATCTGTGAATTTTACATGAAAATATTAAAGATATTCTCTGAGAGCGCTTGCTATATCCGAAAAATCGTAGCCTTTTCGTGCTAAAACTTGAGTTAAACGCTGTTTAAGTTCGTATCCTTCATATTTTCGGGCATACTTAGCATATTGCTTATCAAGTTCCTTGAAGATGAGTTCCTGAGTCGTTTCTTGGTCAACTTGACTATCCAACTGATCAAAGGCACTTTTAGCATCAGAATAGGAAAAACCCTTGTTGGTCATATTCTGGATAATCTTATCTTGCAAGGCACGAGCTGGAAGTTTTCCTTCATATTTTTTCAATAGTTTATTAGCTACACGTTGAGCAACTTCAGAAAAATCAAATTCTTTCAAGTTCTCTTCTATAGTAGATTTTGGAACCCCTTTTTGTGTTAGTTTCTGAATCAATACATAAGGTCCCTTGTCTCCTGAAAGCTGATTGGCGTTGATGATAGCATAAGCGTACTGAGCATCATTAATCCACTTATCTTCTTTAAGATTAATAATGACTTGAGAAACTACGTTTTCATCAATATCGTATTTTTTCAGATATTCTCTGACTTCTTTTTCAGTGCGAGCTTTAAAGGATAGGTGGTAGAGGGCTAGATTCTTACCGTAAGAAAATTGGGCAAAGTCCTGAATATCTTTCAATTCTTCTTCACTTATCACCTTATCTCTTGATAACATAAAACGAACAATAGTATCTTCAGTAATGTAGCATTTGTCGCCATTATCAAGCTCCATCAGATAGAGTCTTTTTTTCTTTTCAAGTTTTGTGATTTTCATAGTTCTATTATAACTCAAAATGTGATAAGATAGGGGTATGAATCTGAAAGTGAAACAAAAAATACCATTAAAAATTAAGCGCATGGGAATTAATGGTGAGGGAATCGGCTTTTATCAAAAAACATTAGTCTTTGTGCCTGGTGCTCTCAAAGGTGAAGATATCTATTGTCAGATTACTTCTATTAAACGTAACTTTGTTGAAGCAAAATTACTAAAGGTTAATAAGAAGTCTAAATTTCGAGTTGTACCAGCTTGTACTATTTACAATGAGTGCGGAGGATGCCAAATCATGCACCTGCATTATGATAAACAACTGGAGTTCAAGACAGATTTACTTCATCAAGCGCTGAAAAAATTTGCTCCTGCAGGATATGAAAACTATGAAATCCGTCCAACTATTGGTATGCAGGAACCTAAGTACTACCGTGCTAAGTTACAATTTCAGACTCGAAAATTTAAGAATCAGGTCAAGGCGGGCTTATATGCACAAAACTCTCACTATTTAGTAGAGTTGAAAGACTGCCTGGTACAAGACAAGGAAACCCAAGTGATTGCTAATCGCCTAGCAGAATTACTTACTTATCACCAGATTTCAATCACCGATGAGAGAAAAGTTCTAGGTGTTAGAACTATAATGGTCCGACGAGCAAGAAAGACTGGACAGGTTCAGATTATTATTGTTACAAATCGTCAGCTTAATTTAACCCAACTAGTAAAAGACTTAGTTAAAGATTTCCCAGAAGTTGTGACAGTAGCTGTGAATACAAATACAGCTAAAACCAGTGAGATTTATGGTGAAAAGACAGAGATTATCTGGGGACAAGAGAGTATTCAAGAAGGTGTACTCGATTATGAATTTTCACTATCCCCTCGAGCATTCTATCAACTAAATCCTGAACAAACAGAAGTCCTCTATAGCGAGGCGGTAAAAGCGCTGGATGTTGATAAAGAAGACCATTTGATTGACGCTTATTGTGGAGTTGGAACGATTGGATTTGCCTTCGCAAAGAAAGTTAAAACAATCAGAGGTATGGATATTATTCCAGAAGCCATTGAAGATGCCAAGCGAAATGCTAAAAGAATGGGATTTGACAATACGCATTATGAAGCTGGAACAGCAGAAGAGATTATTCCTCGTTGGTACAAGGAAGGCTACCGAGCAGATGCTCTGATTGTGGACCCACCACGTACAGGTCTGGATGATAAGTTATTAGATACTATTCTTACTTATGTACCAGAAAAAA
>CAJZLM010000037.1:0-8093 GCA_916050595.1 Streptococcus mitis
CTGTAGTTATTGAACAAACAAGCCGTGGAGAACGTTCCTATGATATTTACTCTCGTCTTCTGAAAGACCGCATCATCATGCTAACAGGTCCAGTTGAAGACAACATGGCCAACTCCGTTATCGCCCAATTACTTTTCTTGGATGCCCAAGACAGTACAAAAGATATTTACCTTTATGTCAATACACCTGGGGGCTCCGTTTCAGCTGGTTTGGCAATCGTTGATACCATGAACTTTATCAAGGCAGATGTCCAAACCATCGTTATGGGAATGGCTGCATCTATGGGTACAGTCATCGCATCAAGTGGAGCAAAAGGCAAACGTTTCATGCTTCCAAATGCTGAATACATGATCCACCAACCAATGGGTGGTACAGGTGGTGGTACCCAACAAACCGATATGGCGATCGCTGCAGAACACTTGCTTAAAACTCGTAATACCTTGGAAAAAATCTTGGCTGAAAATTCAGGTCAGTCAATCGAAAAAGTTCACGCAGATGCAGAACGCGATAACTGGATGAGTGCCCAAGAAACACTTGAATATGGCTTTATTGATGAAATCATGGCCAACAATTCATTGAATTAATGATCAAAGAAGGCAAACTCGACTGGGTTTGCTTTTTTTGGTATAATAGGGAGAGATTTCTTAGAAAGAGGATTTATCATGTTTGAAAAAGTCAATCGATCTGGCTTGATTATCTATCTTTACTATAATCGTGATGCCAAAAAATTGCAGGATTATGGAGATATTACCTATCATTCCAAGAAACATCGTTACTTACAACTCTATGTTCCAACTCAAGAAATGGAGCAATTGGTCGGGCGCTTGGGCAAGGAAAAGTTTATAAAAAAAGTCAGGGTTTGTCATATCCAAGAGCTGGAAACACCCTTTGTGGGCAATCTTCATCGAGAGGAAAACGTTATCATCGAAAAAGTTCAAGAAAAGTGTTGACAATTTTCTGATAATTCGGTATATTCTTAACATGCTATTTATTTAAGAAATAAGGAGACAAAAAAAGATGAAGAAAAAATTTGCCCTATCGTTTGTGGCGCTTGCAAGTGTAGCACTTCTTGCAGCCTGTGGAGAAGTGAAGTCTGGAGCGTCAAACGCTGCTGGTAACTCAGTAGAGGAAAAGACAATCAAAATTGGATTTAACTTCGAAGAAACTGGTGCCGTAGCAGCCTACGGAACATCTGAACAAAAAGGTGCCCAACTTGCCGTTGATGAAATCAATGCAGCAGGTGGTATCGACGGAAAACAAATCGAAGTAGTTGATAAAGATAATAAATCTGAAACTGCTGAGGCGGCTTCAGTAACAACTAACCTAGTAACCCAATCTAAGGTATCAGCAATCGTAGGACCTGCGACATCTGGTGCAACTGCAGCTGCTGTAGCTAACGCTACAAAAGCAGGTGTTCCATTGATTTCGCCAAGTGCGACTCAAGATGGATTGACTAAAGGTCAAGATTACCTCTTTATCGGAACATTCCAAGATAGCTTCCAAGGAAAAATTATCTCAAACTATGTTACTGAAAAATTAAACGCTAAGAAAGTTGTTCTTTACACTGACAATGCCAGCGACTATGCTAAAGGTATTGCTAAAGCCTTCCGTGAAGCTTACAAAGGTGAAATCGTTGCAGATGAAACTTTCGTAGCAGGTGACACAGACTTTCAAGCAGCCCTTACAAAAATGAAAGGGAAAGACTTTGATGCTATCATCGTCCCTGGTTACTACACTGAAGCTGGTAAAATTGTAAACCAAGCGCGTGGTATGGGAATTGATAAACCAATCGTTGGTGGTGATGGATTCAACGGTGAAGAGTTTGTACAACAAGCAACTGCTGAAAAAGCATCAAACATCTACTTTATCTCAGGCTTCTCAACTACTGTAGAAGTTTCAGCTAAAGCAAAAGCTTTCCTTGATGCTTACCGTGCTAAGTACAACGAAGAGCCTTCAACATTTGCAGCCTTGGCTTATGACTCAGTTCACCTTGTAGCAAACGCAGCAAAAGGTGCTAAAAACTCAGGTGAAATCAAGGATAACCTTGCTAAAACAAAAGATTTTGAAGGTGTAACTGGTCAAACAAGCTTCGATGCAGACCACAACACAGTCAAAACTGCTTACATGATGACCATGAACAATGGTAAGGTTGAAGCAGCAGAAGTTGTAAAACCATAATAGAAAAATGTTGAAATAGGGAATGAGCCTCTGACTCACTCCCTGTTTCGGTGTTTAAGAACCTATCAAAAAGTGAGGGGAAACCCTCAAAATTATAAATAGAAAGAGTGAATCTTATGCTCCAACAACTAGTAAATGGTTTGATTCTAGGTAGTGTTTATGCGCTGTTAGCCCTAGGATATACCATGGTTTACGGAATTATCAAGCTCATCAACTTCGCCCACGGTGATATTTATATGATGGGAGCCTTTATCGGTTATTTCTTGATTAATTCTTTCCAAATGAATTTCTTTGTAGCTCTTATTGTAGCTATGTTAGCGACAGCCATTCTTGGTGTCGTGATTGAGTTCCTTGCTTACCGACCTTTGCGTCACTCTACTCGTATTGCTGTTTTGATTACAGCTATTGGGGTTTCTTTCCTATTGGAATATGGGATGGTCTATCTGGTTGGTGCTAATACCCGTGCCTTCCCTCAAGCGATTCAAACAGTTCGCTATGATTTGGGACCAGTTAGCCTAACAAACGTGCAGTTAATGATTTTGGCCATTTCCTTGATTTTGATGATTTTGTTACAAGTCATTGTCCAAAAGACTAAGATGGGGAAAGCCATGCGTGCAGTATCCGTAGATAGCGATGCGGCGCAATTGATGGGGATCAATGTAAACCGTACTATCAGCTTTACCTTCGCTTTGGGGTCAGCTCTTGCGGGTGCGGCTGGTGTTCTGATTGCCCTCTATTATAACTCTCTTGAGCCTTTGATGGGAGTTACTCCAGGTCTTAAATCTTTCGTTGCCGCAGTACTTGGTGGTATCGGAATTATTCCTGGTGCAGCTCTTGGTGGTTTTGTGATTGGTCTATTGGAAACCTTTGCGACAGCCTTTGGAATGTCAGACTTCCGTGATGCCATTGTTTATGGAATCTTGTTGTTGATCTTGATTGTCCGCCCAGCTGGTATCCTTGGTAAAAATGTGAAAGAGAAGGTGTAAACGATGAAAGAAAATTTAAAAGTTAATATTCTATGGTTACTCCTTTTGTTAGCTGGCTATGGCTTGATTAGTGTATTGGTTTCAGTCGGAGTACTCAATCTATTCTATGTACAGATTTTACAACAAATCGGAATTAATATTATTCTGGCTGTTGGTCTCAACTTAATCGTTGGTTTTTCAGGCCAATTTTCACTTGGTCATGCTGGTTTCATGGCGATTGGTGCCTATGCCGCTGCTATTATTGGTGCTAAATCACCAACCTACGGTGCCTTCTTTGGAGCCATGCTGTTAGGTGCTTTGCTTTCAGGAGCAGTTGCCTTGCTTGTCGGAATTCCAACCTTGCGCTTGAAGGGGGACTATCTTGCGGTAGCGACTCTAGGTGTTTCTGAAATTATCCGTATCTTTATCATCAATGGCGGAAGCCTTACAAATGGTGCAGCAGGTATCTTGGGAATTCCTAACTTTACAACCTGGCAAATGGTTTACTTCTTTGTCGTGATTACAACCATTGCAACCTTGAACTTTTTGCGTAGTCCAATTGGTCGTTCAACTCTCTCTGTTCGTGAGGATGAAATCGCTGCTGAGTCAGTTGGGGTTAATACGACTAAGATTAAAATCATCGCCTTCGTCTTTGGTGCTATTACTGCAAGTATTGCAGGGTCACTTCAGGCAGGATTTATCGGTTCAGTTGTACCGAAAGATTACACTTTCATCAACTCAATCAATGTTTTGATTATTGTTGTATTTGGTGGACTTGGTTCCATTACAGGTGCTATTGTTTCAGCTATTGTTCTTGGAATTTTGAATATGCTTCTCCAAGATGTTGCTAGTGTGCGTATGATTATTTATGCTTTGGCCTTGGTATTGGTAATGATTTTCAGACCAGGTGGACTACTTGGGACATGGGAATTGAGCCTATCACGTTTCTTTAAAAAATCTAAGAAGGAGGAACAAAACTAATGGCATTACTTGAAGTAAAACAGTTAACCAAACATTTTGGCGGTCTAACAGCTGTTGGAGATGTGACTCTTGAATTGAACGAAGGGGAACTGGTTGGACTAATCGGTCCAAACGGAGCTGGGAAAACCACCCTTTTTAACCTCTTGACTGGTGTTTATGAACCAAGTGAGGGAACAGTAACACTAGATGGTCACCTTTTGAATGGAAAGTCACCTTATAAGATTGCTTCTTTGGGACTTGGACGTACATTCCAAAATATCCGTCTCTTTAAAGATTTAACAGTTTTGGACAATGTTTTGATTGCTTTTGGCAACCATCACAAACAACATGTTTTTGCTAGTTTCTTACGCTTACCAGCTTTTTACAAGAGTGAAAAAGAATTAAAAGCTAAAGCTTTGGAATTGCTGAAAATCTTTGATTTGGATGGTGATTCAGAAACTCTCGCTAAAAATCTTGCCTACGGACAACAACGTCGTTTGGAAATTGTTCGTGCCCTTGCTACGGAACCTAAAATTCTATTTTTAGATGAACCAGCTGCAGGTATGAACCCACAGGAAACAGCCGAATTGACTGAGTTAATTCGTCGCATCAAAGATGAATTTAAGATTACGATCATGCTGATTGAACACGATATGAATCTGGTCATGGAAGTAACAGAACGTATCTACGTACTTGAATACGGTCGTTTGATTGCTCAAGGAACTCCAGACGAAATTAAGACCAATAAACGTGTTATCGAAGCTTATCTAGGAGGTGAAGCCTAATGTCTATGTTAAAAGTTGATAATCTTTCTGTGCATTATGGCATGATCCAAGCAGTCCGTGATGTAAGCTTTGAAGTGAATGAAGGAGAAGTTGTTTCCCTTATCGGTGCCAATGGTGCAGGTAAGACAACCATTCTCCGTACCTTGTCTGGTTTGGTTAGACCAAGTTCAGGAAAGATTGAATTTTTAGGTCAAGAAATCCAAAAAATGCCAGCTCAGAAAATCGTAGCAGGTGGTCTTTCACAAGTACCAGAAGGACGCCACGTCTTTCCTGGCTTGACTGTTATGGAAAATCTTGAAATGGGAGCTTTCTTAAAGAAAAACCGTGAAGAAAATCAAGCCAACTTGAAGAAAGTTTTCTCACGCTTTCCTCGTCTTGAAGAACGGAAGAACCAAGATGCAGCTACTCTTTCAGGGGGAGAACAGCAAATGCTTGCCATGGGACGCGCCCTCATGTCAACACCAAAACTTCTTCTTTTAGATGAACCATCAATGGGACTTGCCCCAATCTTTATCCAAGAGATTTTTGATATCATTCAAGACATCCAGAAACAAGGAACAACCGTCCTCTTGATTGAACAAAATGCCAATAAAGCACTCGCAATCTCTGACCGAGGCTATGTATTGGAAACAGGGAAAATCGTTCTATCAGGAACAGGAAAAGAACTCGCTTCATCAGAAGAAGTCAGAAAAGCATACCTAGGTGGCTAAAACAATCCACTGGATTGTTTTAGTCGGTGGATGAGGATTACGAAGTAATCATCATTATAGTCCAGGGGATCTTTTTAGTTGACAGATATAGATTGTAAAGCAATCTTTATCTACATTAAAAGGTTAATTTCTAATAATTGAAAAAATCGAATGAAATGTATCTTACCTTCATTCAGAGAGCTCTATTTCAGAGCTCTTTTTGCTAGCTTATTCATACTTTTCTGAATTTTGAAAAAGAAATGTAAGCGTTTGATAGATTTACAAAAAGATTGTATAATAGGGATAAGAATAGAAAAGGAGAAGTCTCATGGCAGTTAAAGATTTTATGACCCGCAAGGTAGTTTATATTAGTCCAGATACAACAGTATCTCATGCAGCAGATTTGATGAGAGAGCAAGGGTTGCACCGCTTGCCTGTTATCGAAAATGATCAATTGGTTGGTTTAGTAACCGAGGGAACCATTGCCCAAGCTAGTCCATCCAAAGCAACAAGTCTTTCTATCTATGAGATGAATTATCTTCTAAATAAGACAAAAGTAAAAGATGTGATGATTCGTGATGTTGTCACTGTTTCAGGCTATGCGAGTCTAGAGGATGCAACTTATCTGATGTTGAAAAACAAGATTGGTATTCTTCCTGTCGTAGATAACCATCAAGTCTATGGGGTTATTACGGACCGTGACGTTTTCCAAGCCTTTCTTGAAATCGCAGGTTATGGCGAAGAAGGGATTCGTGTACGCTTTGTTACGGAAAATGAAGTTGGTGTACTCGGAAAGATTGTTTCTTTGATTGTAGAAGAAAATTTGAATATCTCCCATACAGTAAATATTCCACGTAAGGATGGTAAGGTGATTATCGAAGTTCAAATCGATGGATCAATTGATTTACCAGCCTTGAAAGAAAAATTTGAATCAGAGAATATTCAAGTAGAAGAGATTACTCGTACTTCAGCAAAAGTCTTGTAAGAAGGAAGCCGAAAGGCTTCTTTTTACGTGGGTAACTTCTAAAACTAACTTCCAGTTTCCCACAACCTAGCTTTTAGTATGAGAAAAACGCGTGAAATCAGTGGAAATTCTTCTTAGACTAACGTCCACTGGTTTTCTTTTTTTTGATATATAAAGGTTCAAAAGAGAAGAGACTCAGAAAAAAGTGCACGACAAATAGCCCTAAAACAGAGTCGTCTTAGAGTAACTTCCAGTTGCTAGCGTTTAGTGTGAGACTTTTCGATGGTGATAAGATGTGTAGTTAGAGGGGAAAATTCCCTTATTTCAATAAATCAGGTGATAAGTGTGTGTCTTCTGGTTTGACAAATTGGCAACCCAGAAGAGCAGCGATGTCCTCGCCAAAGTTGAAGGTGAAGACGTCGTAAGCAGATTTTCCTTGAAACTCTTCTCGTTTCAAGGAATTGACATGGGAAATGACTAGATTGACGTCTTTCTGAGTCAGCTGGTCAAAGGAAGTACCCTTGGGAAGAATGGCTCGCAAAACCGCATGGTTCTTCTCAATCCGTCCCTTCTGGTCAGGACGGCTAGGGTCGCAGAAGTAGAGGTGAGACTTCCCATCAATGTCTCGCTCAAGCTCCTCCACATAGGAGAACTCAGATCCGTTGTCCGTGAGAATGACAGGGAACAGCTGATGGAACGCAACCCCTCCGTCCATGACTCTTTCTTTCAAAGCTGCGAATTTAGTGGCGACTTCTAGAGCAGTCTTGTTGTCCAAAAGCAAGGCGAAGAGGAAGTTGCAGAAGGAAACGTTGAAGGTGAGCAGTAGCTTTCCACCAGGTCTGCCGATGACCGTGTCCATTTCCAACCATTTGAAGAAATCATCTGTTTCTCGTAACTCTTGGAAATCTTGGTAGATTCGCCCGATTTTCAGCTCTTTGGGAATAGCTACTTTTCTGGATTTTCTGCGTGCCTTGAACTTGACCATCCGAGGAAAATCAATGGGCTTGGCTGTCAGATATCCCAGCTTGGCATGCCGATACACCGTGGCTTTCGACACAGGTAGGTTATGTGTCTGAATGATATGGTAGATGCTTTGTTTCTTCTGGATGCCTTGGGTTAAGACCTTGTCCATCTGATAAAAACTTTCCTTGTTTAGGGGAATGCCCTCTCTGGACTCCCTCAACATAGTCTCGTACTGTTCCTGTGCCTTTTTCGCGTAGTAAAGATAGCGGTTAAACCCACAATCCGTCCTCTTTTTTGGACAGTTGTTACAGACATAAGGAGCTTTTTTGAGAAGAGGGCAATCCGTGCAATCAGATTTGACGGATGTTGGGTGCATGATGCGATTGCGCTTGATTTCCTTTGAAATCGTTGATGGGTCTTTTCCCATCTTCTCAGCGATGGAACGGAAAGTCTCTTGTTGGCTGATTCCGGTTTGGATGTCAATCCGGTCTTCTAGAGTGAGATGTTTTTGTTTTTTCGTCATGAGGTGCCTCCTCACGAAAAGTCTCAGGCTTAATTCTAGCATAATTCGTCGTCTGAGACTAACTTC
>CAJZLM010000038.1:0-8056 GCA_916050595.1 Streptococcus mitis
TCGGAGTTCTACTCTTTCCACTTTTTGGTTTTATCCTGAGTCACTATGATCCTCTCTTCATCGCTATTATCCTAGCACTCGCTAGTTTGATTATCATTCGACATAAGGATAATATCGCTCGTATCAAAAATAAAACTGAAAATTTGGTCCCTTGGGGACTGAACTTAACCCATCAAAATCATAAAAAATAAAACGCCAGTTCAGTACTGACGTTTTTTGTATGCTTATTTTGATTTGATGTAGTTGATACCATCTGCTTTTGGTGCGACTGCTTTTCCAAAGAATGCTGCCAAGACAAGAATTGTCAAAACATAAGGTGCGATTTGAAGATAAACCGCAGGCACACCTTGTAGGAATGGCAATTGAGATCCGATAACAGCCAAACTTTGTGAAAGTCCAAAGAAAAGACTAGAAAGCATGGCTCCGATTGGATTCCATTTTCCGAAGATCATCGCAGCAAGGGCGATAAATCCAGGTCCAACAATAGTAGTCACTGAGAAGTTAACTGAGATTGATTGAGCATAAATCGCTCCGCCAATTCCACCTAGGAAACCTGAAATAATAACCCCTAAATATCTCATCTTGTAGACATTGATTCCCAAAGTATCCGCTGCTTGAGGGTGTTCACCGACAGAGCGAAGACGAAGACCAAATCGGGTCTTGAAGAGGATAAACCAAGCAAGGAATGAGAAGGCAATGGCCAGATAACCAAGCAGACTAGTTGACTTGAAGAAGATATCTCCGATAACTGGGATATTTGCCAAGACTGGGAAATCAAAGCGTCCAAAAGTCTGACTTAGGTTGTCGGTTTGACCTTTGTTATAAAGAACTTTAACCAAGAAAACAGCCAAGGCTGGCGCCATTAAGTTCAATACCGTACCGCTGACAACATGGTCTGCACGGAAATGAACCGTTGCTGCTGCGTGGATGATAGAGAAGAGACCTCCAACCAATCCTGCAACTATCAAAGATAGCCATGGAGTTGCTGCTCCAAATTGTTCTGCAAATTCAAGGTTAAAGACAACTCCAGAAAAGGCACCCATAACCATAATTCCTTCAAGGCCGACGTTTACCACACCACCACGTTCAGAGAAAACACCACCAATACTTGTAAAGATGAGGGGCGCTGAGTAAATCAGCATAGAAGACACCAAGAGGGTGAGCAAGGTTGTAATAGACATCTTTACTTACCTCCTTTAACTTGTTTTTTCGGTTTGACAAAGCGTTCGATAAGGTAATGAACACTGACAAAGAAGATAATAGACGCTGTTACAATGCTGACAAGCTCAGACGGTACCTGCGCCGCATTCATACCAGGGGCTCCAACTTGGAGAACACCAAATAGGAAGGCTGCAAAGAGAATACCAATTGGTGAGTTGGCCGCAAGCAGACTAACCGCCATCCCGTTAAATCCGACAGCCAATGACGCCCCTTGAACATAGACGTTCTGGAAGGTTCCAAGTCCTTCAACAGCTCCACCAAGACCAGCCAAGGCACCTGAGATAATCATTGAGAGGATAATTGTTCGTTTGGCAGAAATACCAGCATATTCTGAAGCATGTGGATTAAGACCAACCGCACGAATTTCAAAGCCAAGAGTCGTTTTCTTGAGCATGAACCAAATAACTGCAACAGCAATGATAGCAAAGAAAATACCAATATTCATCCGTGAATTACCAGTCAACTCAGCCAACCAAGGTGTCTGGTAGGTTGCATTAGCCCCAACACGAATTGTCGAATCTGTACTTTGCATAAAGTCTTTAGGGAAGGCATGGATAAAGGCATTTCCTACATACAAGACGATGTAGTTCATCATGATGGTTACGATAACCTCTGACGTCCCCAGATAGGCTCTAAGAATACCCGGAATCGCTCCGACAATCCCACCAGCAATAAGGGCAATCACGATGGTTGCTAGAATCATCAAGGGACGGGGCATATCTGGATGCGACAGGGCAAACCAACCACTGAGAATCCAACCTGCCAAAGCCTGACCAGGAAGCCCAACGTTAAAGAAACCAGCTCGACTGGCAACGGCAAAACCAAGACCAATCAAGACCAAAGGCCCCATAGCACGGAAGATTTCTCCAATCCCACGTAGACTACCAAAGGCTGTATAGAACAATTCTTCGTAGCCCCAAATAGCATCATAACCGAAGATCCACATGACAATGGCTCCGAGTAAAATTCCTAGGAAGACAGAAATCAAGGGAACCGAAATTTGTTGTAATTTTTTAGACATCACTCTTCTCCTTTCCCAAGTTTCCACCAGCCATCAAGACACCAAGTTCTTGTTTATTGGTTGTTTCTGGTGATACAATACCTTGAATCTTACCATCATGGATAACAGCAATACGGTCTGAGACGTTTAAAATCTCATCCAATTCAAAGCTGACAACAAGGACAGCCTTACCATTATCACGCTCTTCAATCAAGCGTTTGTGGATATATTCAATAGCACCGACATCCAACCCACGAGTTGGCTGGCTGACGATAAGGAGATCAGGATCTCGATCAATTTCACGAGCAATAATTGCTTTTTGTTGATTTCCTCCTGAGAGTGCAGCTGCAGGAACAAATTCACTGGCAGCACGAACATCAAACTCTTCCATTAGCTTTTTAGCATAAGAGGTAATATTTGAATAGTTCAAAATTCCATTTTTACTATGTGGTTCTTTATAGTAGGTTTGAAGGGCAATATTTTCAGAAATCATCATTTCCAAAATCAAGCCATCACGGTGACGGTCTTCTGGAACGTGCCCAACACTCAACTCTGTAATCTGACGTGGGTGCAATCCTACAATTGAATCTCCTTTTAGCTCAATGCTACCAGATTCAACCTTGCGAAGACCTGTGATGGCTTGAATCAGTTCAGACTGACCATTTCCATCAATCCCTGCAATACCAACAATCTCTCCAGCACGAACATCCAAGGACAGATTTTTCACAGCTGGGACACCGCGATTTTCATTGACCACCAAATCTTTGATTGACAAGACCACTTCTTTTGGTTGAGAGGCTTGCTTCTCTGTTTTAAAGGAAACAGAACGACCTACCATCATTTCTGCCAAATCAGCATTGGTAGCCCCTGCAATTTCGACAGTTTCAATTGATTTCCCACGACGGATAACTGTAACGCGGTCAGAAACTGCGCGAATCTCGTCTAACTTGTGGGTGATCAAGATAATTGATTTTCCTTCTTTGACAAGATTTTTCAAAATAGCCATCAACTCATCAATTTCTGATGGAGTCAAGACAGCCGTTGGTTCGTCAAAGATAAGGATATCAGCCCCCCGATAAAGGGTTTTTAAAATTTCTACACGTTGTTGGGCTCCAACTGAGATATCAGCCACCTTAGCAGAAGGATCAACAGCTAAGCCGTAACGTTCAGAAAGAGCCTTGATTTCTTTGCTAGCTCCAGTGATATCTAGCACACCATTTTTAGTCAATTCACTACCTAAAATGATGTTTTCAGCCACTGTGAAGGCTTCTACCAACATAAAGTGCTGGTGAACCATTCCGATTCCCAAGCTAGCTGCTTTAGATGGTGAATCGAGATTGACAACTTGACCGTTGACCACAATTTCACCACTAGTTGGTTCAAGAAGCCCTGCTAACATGTTCATGAGCGTGGACTTACCAGCCCCATTTTCTCCTAAAAGTGCATGAATTTCACCTTTTCGTAGGTGCAGGTTGATTTTGTCGTTGGCAACAAATTCACCAAACACCTTGGTAATATCACGCATCTCAATGACATTTTCGTGTGCCATGTGCTCTTCCTTTCAGAGTCTTATTTTATTTCAATAAAACTTGCTAGTTTGCCTAGTAGCAAGCTTTACTGAGACAAAATGACTTTGTCTCAACTCTTAAAAAAGCGGCCGAGGGCCGCTTCCTAAGAAATGACTTCCATCCATTATTTTTCAGGAACTTTTACGCTTCCATCAAGGATTTTAGCTTTAGCATCTTCAACAGCTTTTTTACCTTCTTCTGAAAGGTTTGTTACTGCCAAGTCAACCCCTTTATCTTTCAATGAGTAAACGATCACTTGACCGCCAGGGAATTCACCTTTTTCTGCTTTGTTAGCAATATCTTTTACAGTTGTACCAACTTGTTTCAAAGTAGATACAAGAACGAAGTTTGATTCTTTACCATCTTTAGAAGTGTATTTACCTTCTGCTTCTTGGTCACGGTCAACACCGATAACCCAAACTTTTTCATTTTCAGGACGGCTTTCGTTGAGTGATTTTGCTTCTGCAAAGACACCAGCACCTGTTCCACCTGCTGCTTGATAAACAACGTCTGCACCAGCTGCGTATTGTGCTGCTGCAATTGTTTTACCTTTAGCAGCATCACCAAATGAACCAGCATAGTCAACTTGTACTTTGATAGATGGATCTACTGACTCAACACCAGCCTTAAATCCAGCAGCGAAACGTGAGATAACTTCAGACTCAATACCACCTACAAAACCAACTTGTTTTGTTTTAGTTGTTTTAGCTGCTGCAACACCAGCAAGGTAAGCTGCTTCGTTATCAGCAAATGTTACGCTCGCAACATTCTTTTGATCTTTAATCACATCATCAATCAAGACATAGTTCAAATCAGAGTGGTCTTTTGCTGCTTCTTCAACCGCATTGTGAAGGGCAAAACCAACACCGAAGATTAGGTTGTAACTTCCAGCCGCTTGTTGCAAGTTGTTAGCATAGTCAGCTTCACTTGTTGATTGGAAGTAAGTGAAACCTTTATCTTTTGAAAGATTGTGTTCTTTACCCCAAGCCTGCAAACCTTCCCAAGCTGATTGGTTGAATGATTTATCATCAACACCACCAGTATCAGTGACGATTGCTGCTTTTGTCTTCACATCAGAAGATGAAGCTGCGTTACGAGAAGAGCGGTTACCACATGCAGCAAGTCCAACTGCTGCCACTGCAACTAGACCAAGGCCTAGCCATTGTTTCTTGTTCATTACTGAACCTCCTAAATAAGATGTGCAACGATGTTGCAAGTATGGATTGGTTGGCCACAAGGACCGTGCCACTCAGAGAGCGACTCAGACTAGTTTAAGTCTGTAAAAGAGTATGGAAGTAACTCCCCGACCGTCATCTCGACCGTCGATTTATCTTTTGCGACTAAGGTCACTTTTAGATCTTGTTCAAAAAATTCAGCCATCACTTGGCGACAAGCACCACATGGCGAGATTGGTTTTTCAGTTTGTCCATAGACAATCAATTCTGAAAATTCTCTTTGGCCTTCAGAAACTGCTTTAAAAATCGCTGTACGTTCTCCACAGTTAGTCAAAGGATAGCTAGCATTTTCGATATTCACTCCTGTGTAAACACTTCCGTCTTTTGCCACTAAAACTGCTCCGATAGGAAAGTGAGAATAGGGCACATAGGCTTTCTTGCTGGCTTCAATTGCTAGTTTAATCAACTCAGTAGTCGCCATCAGCCAATTCTCCTTTTAAAATGGCTACCCCAGCTGACGTTCCGATACGAGTCGCACCTGCTTCCACAAAGGCAAGAGCATCTGCATAAGAACGAGCTCCGCCAGCAGCCTTGACACCCATATCAGGTCCAACTGTTTCACGCATTAATGTAACATCTTCTATCGTAGCGCCACCAGTAGAAAAACCAGTAGATGTTTTGACAAAGTCAGCTCCCGCTTTTTGGGCCAATTGGCAGGCTACAACTTTTTCTTGGTTTGTCAGAAGGCAAGCTTCAATAATGACTTTTACTAACTTGTCACCACTTGCTTCTACAACAGCACGGATGTCCGATTCAATCAAATCAAGATTACCTGATTTGAGAGCTCCAACATTGATTACCATATCAATCTCATCTGCACCATTTTGAATAGCTTCTTTGGTTTCAAATGCTTTCACAGCTGAAGTTGTTGCCCCCAAAGGGAAACCTACTACTGTACAGACCTTGACATCTGTGCCTTCAAGTCCTTTTTTAGCATGTTCAACCCAGGTCGGATTAACGCAAACACTGGCAAAATCATACTCTCTAGCCTCAGACAACAAACAATCAATTTGATTTTCTGTTGCATCTTGTTTTAAAAGCGTATGATCGATATATTTATTTAATTTCATATTCGGATTCTCCTGCAGTTTATGAGATTATTTCTATAATTTCTCGTAAACTTTGCACGCTATCATTTATTTTAACATATTTTTGAAAATCTGTAACTAGCTGAGGAGAAATTTTTCCATTTGTGTATACTTTTGCAACAATTTCTCCCTTTTGAACGGAATCTCCAACTTTCTTTTCAAAAACAATTCCTGTTTCATAGTCCAAGGCATCAGACTTAACTGCACGGCCTGCCCCCAGTCTCATAGCATAAAGCCCAAATTCCATAGCTGGAAGAGCTGAAATGACACCCGTTTCCTGAGCAGGGATTTCCACCACATGGGCAACATTTACAGGACGATAGAGGTCTTCCAAGTCTCCAGCTTGGGCTTGGACCATTTCCTCAAACTTAGCCAGTGCCTTACCATTCTCAAGATGTTGGCGAACTTCTTCAACTGTCTTGTTAACATTTGCCAGGCCAAGCATAATTTGAGCCAATTCGCAGATAAAGTGGGTAATATCCTGACGGCCTTGACCTTGTAAAATCTCCAATGCCTCAAGGATTTCAAGGCGATTTCCAATCGCTCGTCCCAAGGGCTGACTCATATCCGTAATGACTGCTACCGTTTTTCTACCAACTGCCTTACCAAGTTCCACCATGGTTTGAGCCAATTCACGCGCCTCATCAACCGTCTTCATGAAGGCACCCTCACCGACAGTCACGTCTAGCAAAATAGCATCCGCCCCTGCCGCAATTTTCTTGCTCATCACCGAACTCGCAATCAAAGGAATCGTGTCGACAGTTGCAGTCACATCACGAAGGGCGTAGAGAAGCTTATCCGCTTTGACCAGCTGGTCTGATTGCCCAATGACAGATACACCAATATCCTGAACCTGATGAATGAAATCCTCTTGACTACGCTCTACTTGATAGCCCTTGATTGATTCTAATTTATCAATCGTTCCACCCGTATGGCCGAGACCACGACCACTCATTTTCGCGACTGGAACTCCAAAACTCGCTACTAAAGGAGCTAAAATCAAGGTCACCTTGTCACCAACACCACCCGTAGAATGCTTGTCAACCTTAACCCCATCAATAGCTGATAAATCAAACTCTTGCCCTGTCTGAACCATTTTCATGGTCAAATCAGATATTTCTCGAGTCGTCATTCCTTTGAAATAAACAGCCATAGCAAAGGCAGACATCTGATAATCAGGGACAGTTCCTGACACATAGCCTTCAACTAGCCATTCAATTTCACTCGAAGTCAGTTCTTGACCATCTCGTTTTTTTTGGATTAAATCAACTGCTCTCATTCTTTCACACTTCTAAGGATATAGTATCCCTTATCTTTTTTGACGATTTCACAATTGCCAAACACTTCCTCCATCTTTGACTTGGCGCTTGGAGCCCCTTGTTTTTTCTGGATAACAATTGTTAAATCCCCACCAGTTTCCAAGAAATCTTTACTTTTCTCAATGATTTCATGAACTACTTGCTTGCCCGCACGGATAGGAGGATTGGAAATGACATGGTCAAATGTGCCTTCAACTTGTTCATAGATGTTGGACTGGAAAATCGTCGCTTCTACTTTATTTCGTTCAGCATTTTGTCGCGCCAAATCCAAGGCACGATTATTGATATCAACCATGGTCGCCTGAACCCCATAAGCCTTAGCCAAGGATAAGCCCAAAGGCCCATAACCACACCCTACATCAAGGACAGTCTCTCCTTGGTTGACCTCAAGACACTTGAGCAAAAGTTGACTGCCAAAGTCAATCATTTTCTTGCTAAAAACACCCGCATCCGTCAAAAAGGTCATTTTCTCTCCCAACAAGTCCACTCTCAACTCATGAATGTCGTGAGCAGCGTCAGGATTTTCTGCATAATACATTTTACTCATGAAACTATTTTACCATAATTTGACTTAAATTGTAAATCGTTTACAAATTGATAATAAAACGAAAAAGACTGAAGAAAA
>CAJZLM010000039.1:0-7984 GCA_916050595.1 Streptococcus mitis
ACGGAGGAATGCTTTATGAAAGCCTATACTTATGTTAAACCAGGACTTGCTTCTTTTGTTGATGTAGACAAACCAGTGCTTCGCAAGCCAACAGACGCTATTGTGCGTATCGTAAAAACTACTATTTGTGGAACAGACCTCCATATTATCAAAGGGGATGTTCCTGCTTGCCAAAGTGGTACCATTCTTGGTCACGAAGGGATTGGGATTGTTGAAGAAGTTGGGGAAGGAGTTTCGAACTTCAAAAAAGGCGATAAGGTCTTGATTTCTTGTGTCTGTGCCTGTGGTAAATGCTACTACTGTAAAAAAGGAATTTATGCCCACTGTGAAGACGAAGGGGGCTGGATTTTCGGTCACCTGATTGATGGTATGCAGGCTGAATATTTACGTGTCCCTCATGCAGATAACACTCTTTACCACACTCCAGAAGACTTGTCAGATGAAGCCTTGGTTATGCTATCAGACATTCTGCCTACTGGGTATGAAATTGGTGTCTTGAAAGGGAAAGTAGAACCTGGTTGTAGTGTAGCCATTATTGGTTCAGGACCTGTTGGATTGGCTGCTCTTTTGACAGCCCAATTCTATTCACCAGCTAAATTGATTATGGTGGATTTAGACGATAACCGCTTGGAAACTGCCCTATCATTTGGTGCGACTCATAAGGTTAATTCTTCAGACCCTGAAAAAGCGATTAAAGAAATTTATGATTTGACAGATGGTCGTGGTGTGGATGTCGCTATCGAAGCTGTTGGTATTCCTGCAACATTTGATTTCTGTCAAAAGATTATCGGTGTAGACGGAACAGTTGCTAACTGTGGTGTACATGGTAAACCAGTTGAATTCGATTTAGATAAACTTTGGATTCGCAACATCAATGTAACAACTGGTTTGGTATCTACAAATACAACTCCACAATTGTTGAAAGCTCTTGAAAGTCATAAGATTGAACCAGAAAAATTGGTAACTCATTATTTCAAACTAAGTGAAATTGAAAAAGCCTATGAAGTTTTCAGTAAAGCGGCAGACCACCATGCAATTAAGGTCATTATAGAAAATGATATTTCAGAAGCTTAAGTAGTAAAAACATTTTGGAACATAAGCAAATAGAAATTCAGTCATCATAAGATGGCTGGATTTTTTATCAAAAAATTAAGAAATGAGCATATTTCTTTCCTTGTTTAGCGGAATTGGTTATAATATACGGTACAAAGGAATGAATGAATATGTATCGTGTTATAGAAATGTACGGAGATTTTGAACCTTGGTGGTTTATAGAAGGTTGGGAAGAAGATATTGTAGCAAGTAGAAAATTTGATCAGTATTATGATGCTCTCAAATACTATAAAACTTGCTGGTTTAGATTGGAACAAGAATCCCCTCTTTATAAAAGTAGAAGTGACTTGATGACCATTTTTTGGGATCCAGAAGACCAACGCTGGTGTGATGAATGTGACGACTATTTACAACAATACCATTCTTTGGCTCTTTTGCAGGACGAGCAGGTTATCCCAGATGAAAAATTACGTCCAGGCTATGAAAAACAAACAGGTAAGGAAAGGCACCGTTCTTGCCGTATGAAATTAAAATAGAGAAAAAGTAACTTTTTGGGAGTTGCTTTTTTTATTTTTCCAAATCTTTGCGAATAGTATAGGTGAGGAGGTAAGTATGGTTCAAGAAATTGCACAAGAAATCATTCGTTCGGCCCGGAAAAAAGGGGCGCAAGACATTTATTTTGTCCCTAAGTTAGACGCCTATGAACTTCATATGAGGGTAGGAGACAAGCGCTGTAAAATCGGTTGTTATGATTTCGAAAAATTTGCGGCCGTCATCAGTCACTTTAAGTTTGTGGCGGGTATGAATGTTGGAGAAAAGCGACGTAGTCAACTTGGTTCCTGTGATTATGCCTATGACCAGAAGATGGCGTCCCTACGTCTATCTACTGTAGGCGATTATCGAGGGCAGGAGAGTTTGGTGATTCGCTTGTTGCATGATGAGGAGCAGGATTTGCATTTTTGGTTTCAGGATATTGAAGAACTTGGCAAGCAGTATAGGCAACGTGGTCTCTATCTCTTTGCTGGTCCAGTCGGAAGTGGCAAGACGACCTTGATGCATGAATTGGCCAAGTTACTCTTTAAAGGACAGCAAGTTATGTCCATCGAAGATCCTGTAGAAATCAAGCAGGACGACATGCTTCAGTTGCAGTTGAACGAAGCAATCGGGTTGACCTATGAAAATCTCATCAAACTTTCCTTGCGTCATCGGCCAGATCTCTTGATTATCGGAGAAATTCGGGACAGCGAGACGGCGCGTGCAGTGGTCAGAGCTAGTTTGACAGGGGCGACAGTCTTTTCAACCATTCACGCCAAGAGTATTCGAGGTGTTTATGAGCGCCTGCTGGAGTTGGGTGTGAGTGAGGAGGAATTGGCAGTCGTTCTGCAAGGAGTCTGCTACCAGAGATTAATCGGGGGAGGAGGAATCGTTGACTTTGCAAACAAAGACTATCAAGAACACCAGCCAACTAGCTGGAATGAACAGATTGACCAGCTTCTTAAAGATGGACATATCACAAGTCTTCAGGCTGAAACGGAAAAAATTAGCTACAGCTAAGCAAAAAAATATCATCACCCTGTTTAACAATCTCTTTTCCAGCGGTTTTCATCTGGTGGAGACCATCTCCTTTTTAGATAGGAGTGCCTTGTTGGACAAGCAGTGTGTGACTCAGATGCGCACGGGCTTGTCTCAGGGGAAATCATTCTCAGAAATGATGGAAAGTTTGGGATTTTCAAGTGCCATTGTCACCCAGTTATCTCTAGCTGAAGTCCATGGGAATCTTCACCTGAGTTTGGGAAAGATAGAAGAGTATCTAGACAATCTTGCCAAGGTCAAGAAAAAATTAATTGAAGTAGCGACCTATCCCTTGATTTTACTAGGTTTTCTTCTCTTAATCATGCTGGGACTACGTAACTACCTACTACCACAACTGGATAGTAGCAATATTGCCACCCAAATCATTGGTAATCTGCCACAAATTTTTCTAGGAATGGTAGGGTTTGTTTTCATACTTGCCCTTTTAGCACTAACTTTTTATAAAAGAAGTTCTAAGATGCGCGTCTTTTCTATCTTAGCACGCCTTCCCTTTCTTGGAATCTTTGTGCAGACCTATTTGACAGCCTATTATGCGCGTGAGTGGGGGAATATGATTTCGCAGGGGATGGAGCTGATGCAGATTTTTCAGATCATGCAGGAACAAGGTTCCCAGCTCTTTAAAGAAATCGGTCAAGATTTAGCTCAATCCCTACAAAATGGCCGCGAATTTTCTCAGACGATAGGAACCTATCCTTTCTTTAAGAAGGAGTTGAGTCTCATCATCGAGTATGGGGAAGTCAAGTCCAAGCTGGGTAGTGAGTTGGAAATCTATGCTGAAAAAACTTGGGAAGCCTTTTTTACCCGAGTCAACCGTACCATGAATTTGGTGCAGCCACTGGTTTTTATCTTTGTAGCTCTGATTATCGTTTTACTTTATGCGGCAATGCTCATGCCCATGTATCAAAATATGGAGGTAAATTTTTAAAATGAAAAAAATGATGACATTCTTGAAAAAAGCGAAAGTGAAGGCTTTCACGCTTGTGGAGATGTTGGTGGTCTTGCTCATCATCAGCGTGCTTCTATTACTCTTTGTACCTAATCTGACCAAGCAAAAAGAAGCAGTCAACGACAAAGGAAAAGCTGCTGTTGTTAAGGTTGTGGAAAGTCAGGCAGAGCTTTATAGCTTGGATAAAAATGAAGATGCTAGCCTAAGTAAGTTACAAGCAGATGGGCGAATCACGGAAGAACAGGCTAAAGCTTATAAAGAATACCATGCTAAACAAAATACCAGTCAAACCGTTGCAGATTAAGGCCTTTACCATGCTGGAAAGCCTCTTGGTTTTGGGTCTTGTGAGTATCCTTGCCTTGGGCTTGTCCGGCTCTGTTCAGTCCACTTTTGCGGCGGTAGAGGAGCAGATTTTCTTTATGGAGTTTGAAGAACTCTATCGGGAAACCCAAAAACGCAGTGTAGCCAGTCAGCAAAAGACTAGTCTGAACTTAGATGGGCAGACCATTAGCAATGGCAGTCAAAAGTTGACAGTTCCTAAAGGAATTCAAGCACCATCGGGACAAAGTATTACATTTGACCGAGCTGGGGGCAATTCGTCTCTGGCTAAGGTTGAATTTCAGACCAGTAAAGGAATGATTCGTTATCAATTATATCTAGGAAATGGAAAAATTAAACGCATTAAGGAAACAAAAAATTAGGGCAGTGATTTTACTGGAAGCAGTAGTCGCTCTAGCTATCTTTGCCAGCATTGCGACTCTACTTTTGGGACAAATTCATAAAAATAGGCAAGAAGAAGCAAAAATCTTGCAAAAGGAAGAAGTCTTGAGGGTAGCTAAGATGGCCTTACAGACAGGTCAAAATCAGGTAAACATAAATGGAGTTGAGATTCAGGTGTTTTCTAGTGAAAAGGGATTGGAGGTCTACCATGGTTCAGAACAGTTGTTGGCTATCAAAGAGCCATAAGGTCAAGGCCTTTACCTTATTAGAATCCCTGATCGCCCTTATTGTCATCAGTGGAAGCTTACTCCTCTTTCAGGCCATGAGTCAGCTTCTCATTTCAGAAGTTCGCTATCAGCAGCAAAGCGACCAAAAGGAGTGGCTCCTGTTTGTGGACCAGTTGGAGGCAGAATTAGACCGTTCGCAGTTTGAAAAAGTGGAAGGCAATCGCATTTATATGAAGCAGGATGGCAAGGACATCGCTATCGGTAAGTCCAAGTCAGACGATTTTCGTAAAACAGATGCCAGTGGACGAGGATATCAGCCTATGATTTATGGACTCAAATCTGCGCAGATTACAGAGGACAATCAGTTGGTGCGTTTTCATTTCCAGTTCCAAAAAGGCTTAGAAAGGGAGTTCATATATCGTGTGGAAAAAGAAAAAAGTTAAGGCAGGTGTTCTCCTCTATGCAGTCACTATGGCAGCCATCTTTAGTCTTTTGTTACAATTTTATTTGAATCGACAA
The DNA here is from genome assembly GCA_916050595.1 of Streptococcus mitis. Lineage (GTDB taxonomy): Bacteria > Bacillota > Bacilli > Lactobacillales > Streptococcaceae > Streptococcus > Streptococcus mitis_CY. The sequence continues at coordinate 5,059 of CAJZLM010000039.1, forward strand.
GTCACCCACTATCAAGACTACGCTTTAAATAAAGAAAAGCTGGTCGCTTTTGCCATGGCAAAACGAGCCAAAGATAAGGTTGAGCAAGAAAGTGGGGAACAGGCCTTTAATCTGGGTCAGGTGAGTTATCAAAATAAGAAAACAAACTTGGTGACAAGGGTTCGCACGCCTAAGAGTCAATATGAGTTCATCTTTCCTTCCGTCAAAATAAAAGAAGAGAAAACAGATAAAAAGGAAAAGGTAGTGACTGATTCAAGTGATCAAGCGGAGAAGAAAAAATCAGAAGAGAAGCCTGAAAAGAAAGAGAATTCCTAGCCAATCAAGCTACTTTGTGCTAAACTAAAAATATGAAACATGATTTTAACCACAAAGCAGAAACTTTTGATTCCCCTAAAAATATCTTTCTTGCAAACTTGGTTTGTCAAGCGGTCGAGAAACAGATTGATCTTCTATCAGACAAAGAAATTTTGGATTTCGGTGGAGGGTCGGGTCTGTTAACCTTGCCCCTAGCCAAGCAGGCCAAGTCTGTAACATTGGTGGATATTTCGGAGAAAATGCTGGAGCAAGCTCGTTTGAAAGCGGAGCAGCAAGACATCAAGAATATCCAGTTTTTGGAGCAAGATTTACTGGAAAAACCCTTGGAGAAAGAGTTTGATCTCATTGTTGTTTGTCGGGTTCTTCATCATATGCCTGATTTGGATGCGGCTCTCTCACTGTTTCATCAACATCTGAGAGAAAATGGACAACTTTTACTTGCTGATTTTACCAAGACAGAAGCTAGCCATCATGGATTTGAATTGGTTGAACTGGAAAACAAGCTAGCCCAGTTTGGTTTTTCATCTGTGCATAGTCAGATTCTCTATAGCGCTGAAGACCTGTTTCAAGGAAATTACTCAGAACTCTTTTTAACAGTAGCCCAAAAATCACTCGCCTAGTCAGGGAGTGATTTTTCTATAAGGATGGAAAAAAGAAGGGAAATTTGATAAGATAGGAATATGGATTTTGAAAAAATTGAACAAGCTTATACCTATTTACTAGAGAATGTCCAAGTCATTCAAAGTGATTTGGCGACCAACTTTTATGACGCCCTGGTGGAGCAAAACAGCATCTATCTGGATGGAGAAACTGAGCTAGAGCAGGTCAAAGAGAACAATCAGGCCCTTAAACGTTTAGCGCTACGCAAAGAAGAATGGCTCAAGACCTACCAGTTTCTCTTGATGAAGGCTGGGCAAACAGAACCCCTACAGGCTAATCACCAGTTTACACCGGATGCTATTGCCTTACTTTTGGTGTTTATTGTGGAAGAGTTGTTTAAAGAGGAGGAAATCACTATTCTCGAAATGGGTTCTGGCATGGGAATTTTGGGCGCTACTTTCTTGACCTCGCTTGATAAAAAGGTGGATTACTTGGGAATGGAAGTGGATGATTTGCTGATTGATTTGGCAGCTAGCATGGCAGATGTAATTGGTTTACAGGCTGGCTTTGTCCAAGGGGATGCCGTTCGTCCACAGATGCTCAAAGAAAGCGACGTGGTCATCAGCGACTTGCCTGTCGGCTATTATCCTGATGATGCCGTTGCGTTGCGTCATCAAGTTGCTTCTAGCCAAGAACATACTTACGCCCATCACTTGCTCATGGAACAAGGACTTAAGTATCTCAAGTCAGATGGATACGCTATTTTTCTCGCTCCGAGTGATTTGTTGACCAGCCCTCAAAGTGATTTGTTGAAAGGGTGGTTGAAAGAGGAAGCGAGTCTGGTTGCGATGATCAGTCTGCCTGAAAATCTCTTTGCTAATGCTAAACAATCAAAGACGATTTTTATCTTACAGAAGAAAAGTGAAACAGCAGTAGATCCTTTTGTTTATCCACTTGCTAGCTTGCAAGATGCAAGTGTTTTAATGAAATTTAAAGAAAATTTTCAAAAATGGACTCAAGGTACTGAAATATAAAATAGATTTTGTTATAATAGATGAAAACGCTTAAAAAGGGGTATCATGTTATGACAAAAACAATTGCAATCAATGCGGGAAGTTCAAGTTTGAAATGGCAACTTTATCAAATGCCAGAGGAAAAAGTTCTTGCTAAAGGTTTAATTGAACGGATTGGTTTGAAAGATTCTATTTCAACTGTAAAATTTGACGGCCGTTCTGAACAACAAATTTTGGATATCGAAAATCACACACAAGCTGTTAAAATCTTATTGGATGACTTGATTCGTTTCGATATTATCAAGGCTTATGATGAGATTACAGGTGTTGGACACCGTGTTGTTGCAGGTGGAGAATATTTTAAAGAATCAACAGTCGTTGAGGGAGATGTTTTAGAAAAAGTTGAAGAGTTGAGCTTGTTAGCTCCTCTCCACAATCCAGCCAATGCAGCAGGTGTTCGTGCCTTCAAGGAATTGTTGCCAGACATTACCAGTGTAGTTGTTTTTGATACTTCATTCCACACAACTATGCCAGAGAAAGCTTATCGCTATCCTCTACCAACAAAATATTACACAGAAAACAAGGTTCGTAAATATGGTGCCCACGGTACAAGTCACCAGTTTGTAGCAGGAGAAGCTGCAAAACTCTTGGGACGTCCATTAGAAGATTTGAAATTGATTACTTGCCACATCGGTAATGGTGCTTCTATTACAGCAGTTAAGGGTGGTCAATCTGTTGATACTTCAATGGGATTCACTCCACTTGGTGGTGTGATGATGGGAACTCGTACAGGGGATATTGACCCAGCTATCATTCCTTACTTAATGCAATATACAGAGGACTTTAACACGCCTGAAGACATTAGTCACGTTCTTAATCGTGAATCAGGACTAATGGGGGTTTCAGGTAAATCCAGTGATATGCGTGATGTGATTGCTGCTATGGAAGAAGGGGACCACGATGCCACTTTAGCCTATGAAATGTATGTTGAGATCGGA